>NZ_LT992558.1:216268-252620 GCF_900258435.1 Carnobacterium divergens
TGATCGCCCTGCTTGTAATCTTTTACTTCACTATCTTCCACTTGGAAACTAAAATCACTCATAAATCCCTGAACTTTTGTTTCCATTATTCCTCCATGCTTTCCATCAGCTAACGTCGCTACACGTCCGGTAAGAACCTCATTTTTCTCCAATTTTTTATTCTCATCTGCAAATTTCATCAAACCGTACTCTAAACCTAAACTTTCAGGATACACAGCTCTATTAGAATAAGTAAATTGTAATATCTGTTCATAATTTACAGCTGGTCCTAAATTTTTCACCGTGATATTTAGAATGAAAAAACCAGGATGATCATAACTAACCTCTGTATACCCATTAATTTCTCCCTCGGCATATTCTACTGAATTTAATGTCAATTCATATTTATAGTCTTGATCTGTAAATATTTCCACAATAGCTGTCTCACCTATTTTTAAATTCTTATAGTCTTTTTTGCCTTGTTCACTTGAATTTTTTTTATTTTCACTCACTTTATTAGAATTGTCAGTGGTGCTTTCTGACTTATCTGTTCCACATGCTAGTAACCCTACACTTAGAATCACTGTGATTATTAATAAACTAAATCTTTTCATTCTTCATTCTCCTTTTAATATGAACTATATTTTGTGTTCGTTAACTCCATTTTTCGCCCTCTTACTTTGCCATTTGAAATAACTTCCATTGCTTTTGGTAAAAACCACAATTCCACTTCAGCTGTATTCGTGACTTTTACTTGAGTGCTTTTCTCGTATAACTTTTCTACATCTGTCTGTTTCTCCATTACCGCGATTACCCTCTTATACTGTGAATCCGTTCGGGGATGCGCTAGTAACATTAAACGCAAATGATCTTTATAAGTCACTGTAATATCTTTTAAACTACGAAATTCATTGATTATTGGAACTGATCTATTGATTCTTGTCTTTGAATCTTTACTCGTTAATTTAACAATATCCTTACTTGTTTGTACAATCGTATAGGCTACCATTGCCCCAAGAAAGAACGGCGTTCCTTTGAATGGAGTAACAAGCGGACTTTTAAATGCTGCAATAATATTCAATATAATTCTGAAACAAATGATTTCCATTAAAGCCATTGTATAATTAGCTCCAACTTCGTGGCTACCATACATAATATATTCTACTTTCTTATTATCAAATAGAAAATCTTTGTACATGTCACCTGAGATTAAGTCCTCTGGCTGATTGGAACCAATTGTATTTAGATAATATTCATTAATCAAAATTTTATTCCGAATCTTTTCCACGCTAGAAAACTCATTAAAATACGTAGGAATCATTTTCATTGCTTGTTTGACTAGTTTAAAAGCAGAGTTATTTGCTTCTGTTTTACCAGAATCACTTGTAGCACCATTCATTTCTGTCATAATAGCCGATAGTTGACTATAGGTTTTGCTATCTGAACCAATTGAAGTTGCGATTGAATTTGCTTTTGACAGTGTAGTCATCAAATCGGTATAGCCTGTATTTTCATCATCTTGTAATTTTTTCTTTTCTTCTTTTTGTTTATCTGTCAATTCATGTGTGACACTTTGGCTTTCACTTTGCTTTTTAGCAGCATCAATTTCTTTTTTCGCTTTAACAATATCGACTTTTTTTGCTAGTTCAACAGCCGCCTCAACTGCTTTTAGTATATGTGTCCCAATGCCAATAACTAAAATTGTTTCTGCAAGAGCTTTCGCTTCAATTGTTTGATAAGAATCGTTGATTTTTTTTTCAATCGTTGCCTCATTGTCTTCTGAATTAATAGCTAGAAGGTAGAACGTTCCAATTCCAATTCTAACCTTAAGCTCTACATAGGGTTTTAAGGTCAGCTCAATTCCCGATACATATCCTTGGTAGGTATTAAATTCTTTTATTGCACTAGCCATCGGTTTTTGCATTTTGTCAAAGACTTCTTGTTTGATAATCATTGCATTCAGAGACTCTTTCAACTGACCATCAGATGTATCAGCTCCTCCCGTTTGATAACTGTTGATTAACTCTTTTAACTCTTCATTGGATTCATTTGCTTTACCAAGTGCCTCATTGGCTAGTTTTAATTTTTCCATTTTCTTTTCAGCATCTTCTTTAACCTTTGTAACGGAGCTAAGAGCAGCTGTCAAACGCTCATCTGCTTTTTTTCCTGTTAAATCAATAAGTTCTATAACATTTTTTTGCTTCTTAATCGCTATTTTATAATTGTTGATCAGCTTTTCATCTTTCTCTTCTTCAGATTTAGCTTCTTCTTCCTTCAATTGTTTGTCTAAATCATCTAATTTTTGTTGTTCTGGACCTTCTTTTCCAACTAAATTATCACGATGACTTGCCAATACTTTATCTTTCCATAATTTTTCTGTACTCAACTTTTCAAATTCTAAAGATTTAAATGTTAGATTTGTTACTTGTTTTTTAAAGTCCTCAATACTATCGTCCCTCTTTTTTATAAGTGCCTCGATTTTATCTTTTTGACTAACAATATCTCCTGTATTTTCAATTGACTCTTTATTGTCTTTAAAAAACCCAATAATTTTAACAAAATCGTCTCCTAATGTCAGTAGGCTTGTATATTTCCCAGCTTCTAGCAGTTGATTTTCTAATGTTTTATCATTAAGCAATGTTTTATCTTTTGAAAATTCAACAGATGTTTTCTTTAAGTTTAATTCAGCAACATTATAAAAATTTTCATCTGACACTATATTATCTTGACTAATCTCAGTAGCAAGACTCTCTGCTTTCGATACATCACCGCCATAAACAAATACATTAAACTTATCTAACACTTTGTCATCATAATCTGACATTATAGAAGCGGCTGCGGCCTTCGTTGCATGTTCTAAATTACGTTCTGCTACCATTACTCGCATGTAATCAATCAAAACCGAACTAAAAATAAAAAAACCCAAATTGACAACAAGAAAATAAATTGAAACTGATCCTTGCTGTTTTTTAAAAAAATTTTTTATTCTCTTCATAATGCCTCCTTTCAAGTTTATAATCCCAATAACTTAATGATATCTTTTAAAAATTTAACTTTTTCCGCTAATTTGCCAGTTATAAAGAGTAAAGATTTAACTGTTCGGATATTTTCTACCGGATCGTATATCTCCGCTGTTGCGGTTGCGGATATTTTTTTATTTAACCACGTAAATTGCTTTAAAACACTAGGAATTTTGAAACCACTAGTTGCCGTTACTTGAATGGATTCTGTTGCCAATACCTCATTGGAGTATTTACTAACAAGTGCGTTTTGATACTCTACTTTTAAGTCAACAACTGATTTTGTTTGAAAGTGTACTTGTGCAGCTGCTTCTTTTTCTGAAACTAGCGTAGAATCACTTTTAAAAAAATCAAGAGAATATTTCTTTAAAGCATTATTTTGAAAGACTTTCCAGTACAGCCCATCCCCATTAGGAGTATCTGTTGAATAGTACTTAAAATCTCCATTAAAGTTAGGAGTAGTATTGTTTAAATTATCGCTATTATTATTCCAAATATATGCAATTTGATCTGCGGCTTTTCTTGCCTGAAAGTTTACTAGCGCCTTTTGATACACCACAATCGTAAAAAACAATAAAAAGATTGTCATCATCAAAAGTGAGGGATAGAGGTAGGCAGCCTCCAGAGTTGCATTCCCTCTTTCAGATTTCAAAAATTTTTTAATTGATTTTTTATACCTCATCTTTATCCCCCACCAAATCATTCATTATCCTACTGGATTATTAGCTTCTAAATTATCAATGTTAGTATCGCCTTTTTGAATCAGCTTCGCTACCCAAGCAACAATTTTATTTTTGAAGGTAACCGCAATAACTACAATAATAGCGATAATTAAAAGCATCTCCAACGTTTCAAGCCCTTCTTCTTCTTTCCAAAACGTTAACATAAATTTTTTCATTTTTATTTCCCCCTTGTTTTTTACTTGTTTTACTATATTTTTTGTTACAATAAAACCAAATTAGTTTGTTGTATTGCTTAATCAATTAAAATAACGCAACCGCTGGATAACCTATAATAATCATTACAATTCCGAAAATCATAATTAAAGGCAATACCATTTTAGAGGAAGCTTCTTCTCCCCGCATTTGCGTTTGCGCTTTTCGTTTCGCCCATAAGGTTGTAGACATTTCTTTCAATGAACGAACCAATTCTTCTCCACCTTTACGATAATTTAATAGTAAAGTAGTTGTAAAAATAGACATTTCCTGTAAAGCACACTTTTTACTTAATTGATTTAATGCTTCTGAAAAAGGCATGTTATTTTCAATTTTTGTTACTGCCTCTAACAATTCATAATAAAGTGGACTTTTATTGATTGTTTCAGCTTTAGCCAATGTACAGCGTACAAAAGCTTTTTGAGCTGTTTCACCTGCATTAATTAATAAAATAAGCTTATTCAAAAATTCAGGTAGTTCATAAACAAGGGCCATCCGTCGCTCTCGTTCTTTTGTATCTAAATTTTTTATAAGTGCAACAGGAATCAATAGCGCCAAAATTCCAATAGCGATAATCGCACTAGAGTCTCCATTCTGGATAATACCTACACCTAATGTCATCATAAAACCTAGCATTGTCATTGAAACAAGCTGAACTAAAAAAGCTTTAGTTTGATTCGTAGCATCTTTAATTCCATATAAGCTAATCATTTTTTGTTGAATTGTCACAATCTGCTTCGAAAATTTTTCTATAATTGAAAAACTATCAATAACTTCTAATGCAAAAGGAGCCATAAAAGGTAATCCTACTGCCTTTTTATAAGTTTCAATAAATGTCTTGTATTTTTTACCAGCTTTTAACGTCATTAGGATAAAAAATACTCCTAAAACGATTAAAATTAACTTAAATACTAGAATCATTGTTTCACCTCACACTTTAATATTCATTATTTTTTGGCCTAATAAATATGATAATATTAATAAAACTAAACAAACTGTCATGACAATCGGACCAACCCCATTCCAATCGTAAAGAGGATTCAGGTAATCTCCACCTGTTAATTTTAGTAATAAAACCATACCTACTGGCATAACATTCAAAATTTGTGCCTCGAATTTTTTTTGTGAAACTAAAACTTTAATGTCTTGTTGAACTTCTAACTTATCACTAATAATTTCAGCAGTTCTTTTCATAACTTCAACTAAACTTCCACCTGTGCGCTTACACGTTACAAAGACATCTGCAAAGTTCATGATATCTTCTACATCTGAACGTTGGGCAAAATCTTCAATAGCTCGTTCTAAGGGCTCTCCATTTTCCACTCGGCGGTTAATAATATCAAATTCTTTTAAAATATAAGTATTTGGATCAGGGTAGAGCAATTTTAAATCCTGAGCAACCTCTTGAAAACTACTTTCTGCTGAGCGACCAGCTGCTAAAGAAGCCGATAAAGATTGGACAGCTTCTTTAAATTGTAAATTTAAAATATGTTTTCTAGTGGCTAGTAATTGTTTTCGCCGCCAAATTGGAAATAATAGTCCAAACCCCGACATAATCATTATAATAATTGGTTTTTCATAAAAAATATAACCCATAATACCAAAAACAATCCCAGCACTAACGACAGCAGTAATCCATTCTTTGAAATTCATATGATAGTCTGCGTAATCAATTAGCTCTCCAAGTCCCTCTTGTTGTCTTTGATGAATAATCCGCATCTGAGTGGCACGAATTTTTTTCTTTTGTTGCTCTTCAGTCTTTTTTTCTAATTTTTTTTTGGCTGTTTTTATGCGTCTTTTTTGTATTTTTATTACTAAAAAAAACAGTAAACCGATTGAAACAACTACTCCAACAATATTCTGAATCGTTTCTGCTGAAAGTATTTCCATACTATCCACTCCCGTTCCTAACTATGCTTTTCTAGTTGAATCCCTGCCATCGCCAACTTAGCATGATTCACTAACTCATTTCCAGTGGCTTTTAGTTCTCCAACAATTTTGCCTTTGTACTCTCCTTCTTCAACGAATTTAAAAAGTGGATTTAATTGAATTTCTCCATTTTCAAATCCTAAAACTTCTGTTACTTCCACAACTTTTCGCGTGTGATCTCGCATTCTAGATAAATGAACCATAATATCTACAGCTGAACTGATTTGTTGTCTGATAACTTCAACAGGTAAATTAGCTCCTGTTAGAACCATCGTTTCCAAGCGACTTAACATATCGTAAGTGGAGTTGCTATGTCCGGTTGAAAGCGAACCATCATGCCCCGTATTCATCGCTTGGAGCATATCTAGTGCCTCTTCTCCACGCACCTCTCCGACAACCACTCGATCTGGACGCATCCGCAGTGAGGACTTGATTAGCTCACGAATGGAAATCTCACCTTTTCCTTCTGTATTAGCATTTCTTGTTTCTAAACTGACTAAGTTGGGCACCGAACTAATTTGCAACTCGGCTGAATCTTCAATTGTAATAATTCGTTCATCACCTGGGATAAAATTACTCATAACGTTCAAAAAGGTTGTTTTCCCAGAACCTGTCCCCCCGCTGATAAAAATATTGTAACGAGCCTTCACTAATTTTTCTAAAATATGAGCCACTTCTGGAGTGATGCTTTTATAGTTAACAAAATCATCGATGGTCAAGGCTCGTTCTGGAAATTTCCGAATCGTCATTACTGGTCCTTTTAATGCAATCGGTGGCAACACAATGTTGACCCGAGAACCATCCTTTAACCGAGCATCCACAATTGGAGATGATTCATTCACAATGCGATTCACTTTGGAAACAATAGACTGAATAATATCTTCCAACTTTTCTTGCGATTCAAATTTTAAGTCGCTTTGAAAGACTTCTCCACGTTTTTCAACAAATATCTCCTCATGGTTATTGATCATAATTTCACTAACTTCACGATCGTCTAACAATGGTTGTAACGCATCCAACCCCCGAAAAGCGTGGTAAATACGCTCGATGATACGATGGACATCCTTTGACTTCACATTGTTTGCTGCAGCATAGTCAAACACAGCGCTCTCAACGTACTCCAACATTTCTTCATCCCCGATAGAGTGCATAAAGTCTAGTGTGGCACGTAATTCCACCATCAGATTTTTTATTACGGATTCATCAACCATCTGTTTCAACCTCCTCACTTAATAAATCAGTTACAATAATGTTCGCTATTTCTTGGCTATATTCCTGATTTTCAAAGATTTCAACTGGATTTTTTAGAGACTGCCAACTAGAAACATAGGGCAATGTATTTCGAATTAATAAATTTGTTTCATAATGATTTTCGTGACGACAGTGACTCATTAAAAATGAAATAGCGGTATTCGTTTCAACTTCTAAATCTAATAGTTCACGACCGTTGGTTGCCATTATTTCCGTTTTGAAAATTTGAGTGGCTTCATTTTTAATTAACCAAAATATTTTTTGACTATTTTTCAGTATCTCTAAGTTACGCTCGTGTAACTGCGAATCTAAATCTACCACGATAAAATCATAGTTTTCACTATTTTTTAGAACAGCGATTAAATAGTGAATATCAGTAGCAGATAACTCTACCATCTCTTCTGGATTATGGATAAAATCAAAATAATCAATACCTAAATAGGAATCCGTTTTGATAAATTCAGCCATTTTTGACAATAGCTTATCTGATTGTTTTTGAGCAAAATAAAAAAGTTCTGAAGATTGACGTGGTTTATTATCATCCTTTAAATACAGCTCCGTAGAATGAATGGTTTCCATATTTAAATACAATACTTTTGATTTCATTTTAATAAGTTCTTTTGCAAGATTAAGGGCAAATGTCGTTTTCCCTGTGCTCCCAACACTTGAAAATACGCTGATTAGCTTTGTGTCACCACTATTCGCTAAGTAATAGCCTGTTTTTTCAATCTTTTCAAAGTAAATAGCCGCAATTTCATTAACCAAATTAGATAACGATTGATATTTACAGACTAAAGGAAATCGCTCTTCATTCTTTTGAGTCTCATCATCCAATCCAATCACGATTGGCTCTTCAACTAATAACGGAACATCAAAAAAGACTGGTGTCGCTAAAACTAAATCAAAATTTTCTGTTTCAGCTAGCTGGGTAAGCGATTCTTTTGTCGTTGCAACAATCAGCTCAAATCGATTTTTTTCTCTTTGTGATTCTATGTAATTTTTAAACCTTAAAATGTATTCCTCTTCTTGATCCGCTAACAATATTTTTATCATCTTCACTAGTTTTATTCTCCCTATGCCAAACTTTTAGTCAAATTAACTCGATTTTAACAAAAAAAGAATGCCCAAACATTCTTTTAAGTCATATAAAATAATTCAAATAAACATTAACATACATTAAGTTATTTTTCAATTTAAGGGCTAAATTTTAGTTTTTCTAAAACTTCTATGATTAAAGTTAAAAATAGAAAAAGCTGCCTATCCCTAAAAAAGGATAAACAGCTTGTTTGCTAATACTTATTGATTTTTCCATAAATCTTCTGTATTTATAATAACATGATCTGAATTTCTAACTGTATCTTTTCTGGTAGGGTTGTTTGGGAAACTTGCATTTCCATCATAGGAAATGATTTCTGTTGTCACATTTCCTTTGATAAATTGAGCATAACTGCCGCCAGCACCACTAATATTCGTAAAGTGAAGGGTCATTTTATTACCTGCTGTCTCAGCATCCACTACGCTCCATAAATCTCTACGATAGTTTTCCCATATTAATTCTTCACTTGATTCATTTGATTGATTTTTAAATGTTGCTTCATAATAATCAATGGCTTCATCCATATTATTCCAAGACGGAACACCAAAGTCATCTGCTTCTAACTTTCCTTTCCTAAATTCAATCACTTGATTCGCTGGCACTGTTTCATTTTTCAAATACTCTTGATAAGCAGCACCTTCAACAGTGATTCCTTCCATTCCGTTTGCTGATGGTTTTACAAGCAATGCATGACTTTCTGCATTTTTATTGGTGATGGTTACAACTGTATATCCATTTTTATCTAGATTTTCTGACACTTTTGTATCATAAACATCACGACTATTAATGGTTAAGGTATTTTCAAAAAATTGCCATCTACTCGTGATATGATCGTCGCTTCCCATAGCTGTCCAAAAACCATCAACCGTCAATGTGTTCTTGACACCTTCTTGAACGTTTGTCTCTGTTGATTTAGGTTCTGTTGGTGTCGCACTACTTGATTCCTTTGAGCTGTCTTCTTTTTTAGCAGACT
Organism: Carnobacterium divergens; assembly: GCF_900258435.1. Taxonomy (NCBI): domain Bacteria; kingdom Bacillati; phylum Bacillota; class Bacilli; order Lactobacillales; family Carnobacteriaceae; genus Carnobacterium; species Carnobacterium divergens. The sequence continues at coordinate 225,452 of NZ_LT992558.1, forward strand.
CTTTTTTACTTGATTCGCTCTTTTTCTTTTTTGACTTTTGAACCTCTGAAGTGTTTTTTGATTTTTGGCTATCACTTGCTTTTTCTCCACCATTACAAGCTGTTAATGTCAACAACGCACCACACAACATTAATACCGACAATACTTTGATTTTCATCATGCTTCCTCCTTTTTTGACTACACTTTATTCTATCATATTACATTTATATGTCAAATATGTTACAAAAATATTTTTCGAGTAATTTTTGTAACAAAAAAAGTTAGAGCGCAACCACTCTAACTTTTGATTTCAACGCTCTCCTCAACCAACTGTTTAGCCAGCCTCATTTTCTTCAACAAATGTTTTTGTCCGCCACCCTCATGGCCATTGTAAGGATAACACGTTATCATTTTTTTTGATTGAATTCGATTATAGGAAGCAAAATAATTTTTCGCAGGACAAACAGGGTCTTTCAATGCTACTGAGGCATAAATGGGGCAGGTAATCCATTCCGCTAAATTCATAGTATCAAAATAAGTTTGGACATCTAGCACAGCCGTTTCATTTTCTGGATTCATACGCAAATAGTCCGCAATGGCTTTGAAACTTCCTGTTTCTTCTTGAATACGCGTGGCTATATCTGAACTGCTAGGAACATCTGGAAAGGCAGCAAAGATTCGTTCTTTGCCTAGTGCAGCTGTGGCCATTACTAAGGCTCCCCCTTGACTTGCTCCCGTAAGGCTGATGAACTTATTGTCAATTTCAGGCAAAGCTTCTGCTGCTTCGACACACCGGAACGCATCTGCGAAGAGTCTTCGTTGGTAATAAACTTCTCGATCGAGTAGTCCATGAGCAATTGGCATTGGTAGTAATGGAATTGGGTATGGATGCGCATCTCCTGTTAACCCACCTTGTCCGCGAACATCCATGACAATCGTTGCAAATCCTAATGACGCCCAATGTAAATGGCCAATCGGCTCTCCAACAACTGATAAATACCCTAAATAGTCAATCATACAAGGAATTTTCTCTTGTCGATTTTTGGGTAAAAGATACCATCCATGTAACACTTCTCCAAATAACCCTGTGAATTGAATGGAAAAAATCTCAATCGAGTCACTCGGGTATTCATAGGGGGTTAATTTTAAAGCCAGCTTTTCTGAAGCTAGTTCTTTTAAGGTTCGTTTCCAAAATTCTTCAAAATCCGGTTTGCGGGTCATTTCGGGTAAATAGTTTTCAAAAACCACTAATCTTGCACTCCTTCCACCGATTCCCCTCGAATCAAGGTTGTGTAAATTCGCTCACTTTTTGCAGGAGTGCCTTCAAGCAATGCTACTATTTTTTCTGCCGCAACCGCGCCCCATTTGTACATCGAATAATCAACAGTAGCCAATCTAGGTTGGATATAACGACTGACCTCCGAATGATCAAAACCAATAATTCGAATATCCTTCCCAATTTCTAGGTCGGTTTTTGCTAAATAATCATACATTCCAATGGCCATTTCGTCATTTAAACAAAAAACAGCGACATTTTTTTCATTTTTTTCCGCAATCTTTTTAGCTGCCCGCATTCCAGATTCTTTTGTAAAGTTTCCTTCCAGCACCTCGTACTCAATATGTTCAAAGCGTTCCAGTTCTTGCTTGGCAATCGCTAACCGAATATTGCTGTCATATGTGTGGTCAGGTCCCGTTACAATATAGGTTTTCGTTGGACTTTGCGCTAACAAATAATCTAAAGCTAACGTCGTTCCTGCTTGATTATCTAACAAGACATGACAGACTTTTTCTGATTCTAGTTCGCGATCCAATACAACGATATTCAGCTCTCGCTCAGCATATTTTTCGATTTCAGCTGTTGGAAAAGTAGCATCTAAAATAATGGCTCCATCAATTAATTTTTCTGGTAAAAATAAATGGGACTTTGTTCCGGAACACACAATCATATCGTAACCGTGTCTCCCAAGAGTTTTAGTTACGCCTTCAAGGAGCGATCCATAAAATGAGCCTCCATAATTCGTTAAATAAACACCAATCAAATTCGTTTGTTGCCTCTTCAATGTCCGCCCTGCCATATTTGGAATATAGTTCATCTCATCGGCAATTTTCATAATACGTGACCTTGTTTCTTCTTTTACTTTTGGGCTATTGTTCAACGCATAGGAAACCGTTGAAATAGAGACTCCCGCTTGACTTGCAATGTCTTTAATTCCAACCAATTGTCATCCCTCCTTTAATTGCTCTAATTGTGTAACGATTTTTTTAAAGAAAATAAGTTGAAGTTGTGCTGTAACAGAAAAACCAAACAAGGTGACAAAGTATAAGGTTTGACGATAAAACACTGGCAAAATCACTAATAAGACAAGGCCGACTAAGAACATCATCATCACGTAAGGTAAAAAGCGAAACACAATCAACAGCGCATTTTTCATTGTTTCTTTCACACTATTTTTAAACTGACTTTGTAAGGCATAGGGTACGATAAAATAGAGAGCTAAAACTGAACCGATAATTGCCATCGGTAACGTAAAGACTGGAAATGAACGAATGACGTAGGCTGTTACACCAACATAAGGTAAAATCATCCCTAAATGAATGCCCCACAACAAACTGCTTTGTTTAAAATTTTCTCGAAAAGCTTTAAAAAACTCTTTGGCAATGGCCAAATGGTCATCCTTATTCGAGCGATAAATCACACTAAATAGCGCTGTTATCGCCGCACCAATAGTAAAAATCGGGAGACATGCAAGGATAAACAAGACATTTAGAATTGCTAAGTTCGCGATTCGATTTAATAAGGTAAACAGCGGGCCATTTAATTTAAAGATATCATTCATGGTCAGTTTCCTTTCCCTAGTTGAAAGAAGCCAAAAAGACGATTCTTTTTGGCTTCTCCCCTACTCTTAGTCTTTCGTTTCAAGTTTTTCTTTGTTTTCTTTCATTTTTTCATTTCTTACTTTTTCAATCTTATCCCAGTTGTTTTCTTTCAGGAATGTTTTGTAGTCTGCTAATTTTTTATCAAATCCTGCATCATCTTTTGAGCGAATCATTCCAACTAACGCTGTGCTCCATTTCGTTTTAATGCCGTCAAAGCTTCTAGCTTCTGGAGTACCCGCATCAGGATTGGTATTTTCGATAATGAAATGAGGTTTTAGTTTTCCCTTGCCCCACTCTTGCATTTGATTCACAGAAGCATCTGTTGAACCAACACCTAACGCATTGTTGCGGTCGTGGTTAAAGTATAAGAATTCGCTAATACGATATTTCTCACTATATTCAACTGGATTGTCTTCTTTTAGTTTTAATACTTCTGGTAAAAATTCAATTTTTCCGTCTTGGTTGTACTGATACGTTTCGCCTTCAACACCGTAACGAGTTAAAATTTGTCCTTTTTTATCTAATAAATAGGTGAATAATTGGATTGCTTTAGCCGGATCTTTAGCGTCTTTTGTAATATAGTTTACTAACCAACCAGAAATACCTGTTTGATTTAATGTAGGCTCATTGCCAAGTGTGCTCTTTGGTCCGTCAATCGCCATATACGCATTGCCCTTGTTGTTATTTGAGAAGGTTTGTAGTTGTGGCACAAGTCCACTGGTTCCATTGATAAATAAAGTTGCATACTTACCAGACTTGATTTTTTCATCAAAAGTTGGGCCATCATCAGCGAAGCTATCATCACTAATATTACCATCACGATAGACTTTATTCAATGTCTTCACCCAGCTTAGATAGTCTTTATCTAGGTTACGATCATAGAATTTTCCGTCTTTTTCTAGCGGTACGCCTAACCAATCTTGTAAGGGTTCGCCTAATGAACCTGTGCTATCTCCTAATGGGCTAAATCCAAATGGTGTTAACTCTGGATATTTTTCTTTGATTTGGTTCATCACATTTTCAAATTCTGCTTGTGTCGCAACACTTGGTTTGCCTAATGCTTCATAGATATCTTGACGAATGATGAAATTGGTATTTACTGGAATCACACCACTATCATAGTCTTCTTGCGTGTTTGAGTAGTTTGGATAGCCGTATGTTTTCCCATCATCTAATTGATACCACTTGAAGGTTTGGTCATAGGTTACTGATTTGAAATAAGGATCGTATTTTTTAGCCAAATCATCTAATGGGTATGCCCATGTGTTGGCTTTTTTAGCTGCCGAAGAGGTTGGATCAAATAACGTTACAATATCGGGCATATCGCCCCCAGAAAACATCGTGTTTAATTTCGTATCATCACCTGTAATGAATTTAACGTCAATATTCAAGTCTTTTTTAATTTGTGCAGTCGTTACGTCATCTCCAAAAGGAATCGTTTTCCAATCAGAGTTTAAATACCAAGTAAGAGTTGTCGGCTCTTCCTTCTTATCTAATTCCCACGCTGGTTTCGTTTTGTCTAGCTTATAACGATCAGCAATCGAGAAATCTTTGCCTCCATCATTTTCTGCATTTTTCCCGCCGCACGCTCCTAATACTACTGCTGTCAACGCTACTAACGATACCCCTACTGCCAAACTTTTCATCTTAACCATTTTTATTGCCTCCTTTTATTCTTTAACTGCTCCAACCATCATTCCAGAAATAAAGTATTTTTGAAGTAATGGGTAAATAATCAAAATCGGAATGGTTGTAATCACAATCGTGGCGAGTTGTACGCCCCTTGTAGTGGTTTCAACAATTGCACTTGCGCCCATATTGTCCATTCCCTGCATTTGAGACTGAACAATAATTTCATAGATTTTCATTTGTAAGGGATACAAGGCTTTATCGGTAATAAACATTTTCGTTGTCATAAAGTCATTCCACTGTGCTACCCCACTAAACAAGGTAATCGTTGCTAAAGCGGGTTTTGATAATGGTAAAAAGATTCTAAAAAAGACGGTCCAATCATTTGCGCCATCTATTCTAGCCGATTCTTCCAGCGATACAGGAACTTCTCTGAAAAAATTCATTAATATAATCACGTCATAATAACTTAACAGACTCGGAATAATATACACCCAAAAGCTATTTAATAATCCTAATGAACGAATCAATAAATAGTAAGGAATCATGCCGCCTCCAAAGTAAAGCGTAATCACGCCAAACGTTGTATAAAAGCCACGTCCTACCAAACGCTTTTTACTTAAGGCATAGGCCATAATTGAACAAAATAAAACATGAGTTAATGCGCCTAAAACGGTTTTAGAAACAGAGATAAAGAACGCATTTAAAATCGAACCATCACTTAAAACACGCTTATAATTATCAAAGGTTAATTCCTTAGGCCATAACATCAAACCACCATCTGCCAATGCCTTTCCTGAACTAACAGAAGAGACAATTACATTCCAAATTGGAATAATAATGATTAGCGTAAAGAGAACAAGTAAAATCGTATTAATCAAATAGAAAGAACGACTTTCCTTCATTTGAGATTTCTTTTTAATGAGTGCCATCATGTAGCTCCTTTCTAGAAGATTACCGATTGGTTATCATTCATTTTTTTCGTTGCTTGATTTGCTACAAATAATAAAATAACCGATACAACTGAAATTCCTAATCCAACTGCGGTAGCATATGAGAAATCTCCTTGCGCTAACCCCATTCGGTAAACATAGGAATTAATTACTTCTGATTTTGCTTGGTTTTGCGAGTTCATTAAAACTAATGTCTGATCTAAATTCGACCCTAGTAGACCGCTTACATTTAAAATTAAATTTAACGAAATAATAGGTTTTAACATTGGAATCGTAATATACCAAATTTGTTTTAATTTATTTGCCCCATCCATTCGAGCCGCTTCATAGAAAGTCGGATCAATTCGAGACATTGTCGCCAAATAAAGAATTGTTCCCCATCCGGCTTCCTTCCAAATATCAGATAAGACCGCAATCCACCAATATTTATCAGCATCTAGCAAATAATTCGGCCCAGCTCCTGGTTCAATCATTCCAACGCCCTCTAAGACTTGATTCAATAGACCACTTGTTGACAGCCAACTAATCAGCATCCCACCAAGAATAATCCAAGATAAGAAATGGGGTAAGTAGGAAACGGTTTGAACAACACGTTTAAAAGGACCACTTTTCACTTCAAAAATCATAATCGCTAAAACAATGGGAATAAAAAAGCCACACAATAATTTCAATAAACTAATGCCTAGCGTATTCACCACTGATTCCCAAAAAAATTGGTCATTCATAATAATGCGGAAATTTTCTAATCCAACCCACGGTGCATCTTTAATTGTATCAACAACTGTATAGCTCTTAAACGCAATGACCAGTCCGTAAATAGGAATATAAGTAAAAATAAACATAAATGCAATGCCCGGAAGAACCATGGATTGCAATTGCCACTGTGCTATAAATGTTTTCAATCGATCTTTAAATTTTTTTCTAGATTTTCGAACGAAAGTTGGACTCCCTCCAGTATTTTGCAATTTTCATACTTCCTTTCTTGAAAAACCTTTTATCGAAACGTTTCTATAAATTATTCTAACACGATAAGTAACCGCTTGCAATCTTTTTATTTTTAAGAACACAACTTATTAAATATATCCATTAAAAACCCAATAAACATTGACCGAACGCCGATAAAAACAGGATAATATCTTCTACTTAATTGATCATTCTAATCTGATTCCACCAAAGTTTTAAAAAACATTAAGTGAAACGTTTAACTTGATACAAGTTAAAATGAGCTCCTATATAAAAACAAATTTTATATAGGAGACTCTTTTAAATCATTACCTTGTTTGCATGGAAACAACAACTTGAATTGGCCCCGTCGTATTCTTCACAATTTCCTGCATGTAATTCGCATCAATTTTAAACCCACCTGTCCGATAAGGATTTAACGTTCGTTTAAATGGAACCGATTGCTGATTAATAACAACACTATCCTCCGCTTCATGCCAGCGATAAATCACCTTAAGCGGCGTCGACAAGTAGGCAAAGTCAACCTTCACTTCCCCTAACTCGGCGGGAAGCATAGGGTCTAAAATCAACGCTTGCTTTTCTACTTGAATCCCGATGAGATGAGTGAAAAATTGGTTCAAATAAATGCCTGGTCCACTAGAATAAATTCGCCATCCGCCTTTTACAAGACGATCTCCCGTTTTTAATTCAGAAAAATGAGTTGCTGCTTCATAGCGTGTATCAAACTTGCCATCAGAGCTGCTAAAGTATGCATTGCTTTGTCTGATTTCCGCATTTGCAACATAGTCCGTCAATAAAATAGGATTGATTGTTGAGAGCGCCTGCCACATTTTTTGACCTTCTCCAACTTTTGCTAAGGCTTCTGAATAACGAATATGCGCATGAACGTATTGCAACCCTATTTCTCGACCAAAGTTTGCAGCTTGTTCCGCACGTTTAAAGTATTGACTAACGCCACCTTGGTAATTCGCCGGTTGACTCATCAAATGAACACCATCAGGGAACAATAAATTTTCTTCAATTAGCGCCATATGGTGACGCATCTCTGTTGGAGTCAATAATTCACTAATCATACTTCTTGTCATTGGCAACAAACGATAATCGATCTGCGTTTTTTGATCCGTTGGATGCACAATATAATCAAAGCTTTCACCCTCTTTTAACACAAATCCAGGTAACGTTTGATCTTGTAGCATGTATTTTCGGTAATCTTTTTCGACATTTTGGGCCAGTTCCAGCAACTCTTTTGACCATTCTGGGTTTACTTTTTCTATTCCTGTTGCAAATGTTTTTAATGCTTGGTAAGTCAACGCTACCGTCCACGTACTTGCCATATCTTCCTTCAAGCGACTATCGTAAGGCTGTAAGGTATCATCCCAATCGCCATCGCCATAACAAGATAGATACGTTCCCGGTAGAAAATGTGATGTAATATACGCCAGTTCTTTTGCAATATGCTCCTTCACACTTTCCTTAAAGCCCGTTGCTTTTTTATCCTTGCGTGACATGTATGGAACTTCTACTTCCAAAATCGAAACATCCCCAGTTGCTACCAAGTAATCGCCAATTACTTTTAACGGCCAGACAATAATATCCCCGTGACTTTCATCTGCCATTACTTCTTCGTAACGATCAAACATAAACCATTGAGGCCAATTGCCATCCTCAACAAATTGATGTGCAAAAATCATCGTTAAAATTTCCCTTACCACATCAAAACGTTGCGTTGCCATAAAGAATTCGATTGGACCTTGACAGACGTCCCTTGTTCCCCAAGCGGCTCCACCAAACTGTTCCAACCCATGTGGGACCAAGTAGTGAATTAACATATTGTGGGTATACCACCAAACAATGGTATTGTATCGCTCTATTTCAGTGTTTGGCGTCTCTGATGTCAAATTAAAATGACGATGCAAATCTGCTAAATAAAGACGATACGCTTCTGTTGCTTCATTAAAAGACTCTGGTGAAACAGCGTTTAACTCACCTTCTAAGCTAGCTGAAATCGTAATACTAAGCTCGCTCACCTGTTCAAATAATAAGCTTGTCACTGGAATCTGTACTTCTGCAAGCTCTTCTTCAAACCAAAAATCACTGGCAATCCATTTAGCGGTTCCATCACTTCCCCATGCCATTCGATACGTTAGATTCGGATATTTTTGATAAGCTAACGTTGCTTGATTCGGTTTTGCAATTAACTGATTTTCTGTAGCATTCACCTTTATATCAGGCGCATTATCCGTTGCGGTATCATTGACAATAATTTCTTGTGTTACAAGCACTTGATACTTTTTCCCTTGCTTAGAATGAACGGTTAGTGCAACTTCTGACTGAGTCGTTTTTGTATAAACTGTAATGGTAATTAAATCATCCACTAATTGATAATGCCAACGGGCATAATTAAAGCCCATTTCATACGCAGAAGGAATCGCCAGTAATTGATAGCATCCATCTACTAGTAAATAAATACGTTGTCCGCTTGTTTTGAAGGTATTCAACGGATTTCTGGTGTTTGAAATAAAACGGTTCATAGATGTATTCCCTGCCACAATTTGCGACTGAAAGACTCCGTACATATAAGAAGTAGTCGTTAACGTCTCTTCTTTTGCATCAACACTCTTACCACTCATTAAAATGTGTCCATTTGGTCGTTCCATTTCCAATTCTTTATTTGCAAGTACCACATGTTCATTCGACTCTGTAAAAAAGGAACTGACTTGACCTGCTAAGAATTCTTCTAACTTTCTTGCGGGGAAAAGTTGGTCTACTTGCCCATTACTCAGCTCTTTTCCATTCAAAACTCCACTAATTTGAGAATTTTTAGTCGCTTTTTCAATTGAAACAAAGCTCCCTTTAGTTTGCTGAATTTCTTGATATTTCTCTAAGATAAGCGCTTTATTTTCAATCGTTTCGATTTTTAAAGGATGATCCTCTAGTATCATGCCGTAAAAATTAACCTTTTGTTGCTGAAGCAAGACGATTGGTTTCGTTTGTAGCGCTACGTATGCAAACTCATATTGATACACACGATCTTCCAATTGTTCTTTTGCTAAAATAGCAGGAACATTCGTCCCTTTATAGCTTTTCCCAAAAAATTGAAACCCATCGGTTGAAAAATGCGCAGCTCCCGTTAAAGAACCTTGCTGTAGGTATGGATTTTGACCATTTTGAACTTGATTTTGCCTAGAAGCCACTGCCACACCCAAATCATCAGATAACACACGGTGGTCAACGTATTGCGAAACATAAGCCTCGTTTGCCAGTAACGAATCAGGTGTAGCTAAACCTATATCTTGTCCATAAACAACATCAACAACATGCCCGCTTCCTGAAAGCAAAATATCCCAAAACCAAATTCCAGCATCCGTCAATGAAAAAACGACTTCATAAGCAATATCTAAAATTGTGCCTTGCCATTTCAACTGATTTTCCCCAACGGACATGTGTCCTTTGGCAGCTCCTCCAATTAATGGAAAAGCTTGAATGGCTGTAAGATCATCTAAAATACGAAGGTAAATCCCATTCATTGATCCATCAATGACATTTCCTTTTACTTGATTTAACTGAATTCCTTGGTGCTCCACTTGATATAAATCCCCAGTTGGCAAAAAATTAAAAGTCGTTTTGCCATTTTTCAATACTCTATTTTCCACTACTTACACCTCAATTTTTGACTGTTATCGTTTTCGCTCGTACTTCTAAACTATTGCTTCCCACCATTACTACAAATTCACCAGCATCTGCTTTCTTTTCTAAGTTCACATGGATATATGCCAGTTCCTCTACTGAAATTTCCCATGTTACCAACTTACTTTCACCTGCTGGAACGACGCATGTTTCAAAGCCTTTTAATTCCTTCATTGGACGAACAACTTCTCCAACAATGTCTCGGACATACCATTGAACCGTTTCCGTTACCGGTTGATTGCTATTGTTTTGAAGCGTGACACTTGCACTGATTTTGCCATCTAGCCCAATCGTTTCTTCTTGAATCACTAAATCTTGATAACTTACCTTATCGTAGCTTAAACCGTAACCAAAAGGATACAACGGTTCATTTGAAACATCTAAATATTTTGATACGTATTTGTTATCAGCATCATTCGCATCAATGGGACGTCCCGTATTAAAATGATTGTAATAAACTGGAATTTGTCCAACATTTCGAGGGAAACTCATTGTCAATCTACCTGTTGGCGCGGTTTCACCAAATAAAATTTCCGTAACAGCTTGAGCTCCTTTAGTTCCCGGGAACCACGCCTCGACTAATCCATCAGATAACTCCGCTACTTCTGTTAAATCAAGTGGTCGGCCATTAAATGTCACTACAACAATTGGTTTACGATGTACTTTCAACTCACGTAACAACGTCAATTGAGCATCTGGCAACTGAATATTTGTACGACTACTTGCCTCGCCACTCATATCAGCTGTTTCACCTAAGAAGAGGATTATTTTATCTGTTTTTTCTGCAGCTTTATGAGCAGCTGTTAACTCCTCATCCGTCAGCTCCCAAATGCCTGAAGTAGCAACAAATTCAATGGATTCCTTACGCTTGCTTACCACTTCTTTAATGGTTTCGGTTTCGCTTGGATTCCCTTTCCAGCTCCAGTTCCCTAAAAGATCATGATACTCTACAAAAGGTCCGACAAACGCTACTTTTTCTTGTTTTTGAAGAGGGAGTACATTCTGTTTATTTTCCAGTAAGACAATAGATTCTCTAGCTGCTTGTAGCGCAATCTCTTGATGTTCTTTACTAAAAACAAGAGCAGCTTCTTGCTCTTCATTTGCTCCACGATAGGGGTTTTCAAATAACCCTAAATCATTTTTCAGCTCTAAAATTCGTAATACAGCCTCATCAATTAACTCAGTCGAAATTTTGCCTTCTGTTACTAATTCTTTTAAGAAATGTTGGTAACAAAATGCCATCATTTCAATATCAACACCGGCTTCAAGTGACAACGCGGCGGCTTCTTTTTCATTTGCTGCAACGCCATGTGCAACAACTTCTTTAGTTGCTGCCCAATCAGAAATCAAGACGCCTTTAAAACCAAATTCTTTACGTAAAATATCCCGGTTTAAATAGCGGTTAGCTGTCGCTGGAATGCCATCTACAGTATTAAAGGCTGTCATCACTAATTTACACCCTGCCTCTAGCGCTGCTTGATAAGCTGGCAAGTAAGACTCTCTTAACTGACGGTCTGACATGTTAACGGTATTGTACTCACGCCCGCCTTCTGGTGCACCATACGCAGCAAAATGTTTGACACACGCCGCAATTGTTAATGGGTCATTAGCCAAGTCCCCTTGATAGCCTTCAACAAAGGCTTTCGCATACAATTGATTCAAGTAAGGATCTTCTCCCGTACTCTCCATGACACGTCCCCAACGTGGATCTCGAACTAAATCAACCATTGGCGAAAAAGTAACATGTAATCCTGAAACAGCTGATTCAACTGCTGCCACCTGTGCGGTTTTCTTAACTAATTCTGGATTCCAACTTGAAGCTAAACCTAACGGAATCGGGAAAATGGTCCGATAACCATGAACAATATCTGCCATAAATAGCAATGGAATTTTCAGGCGATTTTTTGCTAAATATTTTGACTGCGCTTCCATTGTTGCCTTTGCTCCAGACAATCCTAAAACAGATCCCGCCTCATAGACACTTTTTTCCGTTAATCCTACTTCGGTCATTGGTCCTGTAATTTCTGCTTCTTCTTCTGTATAAAAATTTCCTGTTAATTGTTGTAATTGTCCAATCTTCTCTTCTAATGATAACTGCGCCACTAAGTTTACTAATTCTGTTTGCTTCAAAAAAGTCATCTCCTTATTTTTATCGAAACGTTTCGATTGAGTTTGATTCTATTGTAAATGGTTAACGATTTTATTGCAAGCCCTTTCTTTTTAATTTTAACTCAAAAAAAATAACCTTAGTCAGCTATCTTGCTACACTAAGGTTTTCCTTATTTATCTAGTTTGAAAAATTTTTATTGTTAAATTTTTGATGATACTGGTCATTCGCCCACTGACACCACTCTAATTCTGCTAAATCCATGTCATAACGGCGTTTGCAAATTAAATAACGTCCAAATGACGATTCCCAACCTTCACCTGTTAAATCAGCACCAAACTGTTCGTCAATTTCATCTAACGTTTTCTTATGAATTGTTGCTAACTTTTGAAAATAGGCTTGTCGTTCTTGGAAAAGCTCTTCAACACGCTTAGGATCAATCATCGAAATAGCGTATAACTTTCCTAAAAATTCATCTCTTGTAATGGGTTTAGCTGTTTTCCCTTGAATCCACTCTTGTAAGAATTCTTTTCCTTCATCTGTAATGGAATAGATTTTTTTATGAATTGGGTCATTTTCTGAAATATAGACAACATACCCTAATTTTTCGAGCTTATTTAAGAGCGGATAAATCTGACTGTGATGTGCCTGCCAAAATAATTCTAAGTATCCTTTTAATTCATAACCAGAGCATGGTTTACGAACTAGCATACTGAGTAATGTATAGCCTAATGAATTCATGATGACCCTCCTCTAATCCTTACACTTTTCTCTCTCTAGTATAACATGATTTTAAAAAAAGCAAACTATTATGTCAATATTTATATATGTAAATATTGACATAATAAAAAGAGTCTTCTATACTAATAAATAGATATACAAGGAGGAATACAAGTGAAAGAAAATCAAGATTATTTGAATGAATTAAATGAACTGCCTGTCGAAAAGCAGGAAAGTGTTTTAAAAGGGTTATTAAAACAACCAAAACCAGCTTGGGCTGTTGCCTTTGCTTGCGTTATTGCCTTTATGGGCATCGGTTTAGTTGATCCCATTTTAAAATCAATTTCTGAACAACTACATGCAACCCCTGCACAAACCTCATTATTATTTACAAGTTATATGCTTGTTACCGGTATTGTTATGCTCTTTTCTGGCTTTATTTCAAGTCGAATTGGTGCAAAGCGAACTTTATTATATGGGCTAGTTATTATTATTATCTTTGCAATTTTAGGTGGACTTTCTAATTCTGTTGGTCAACTTGTTGGCTTTCGTGCCGGCTGGGGATTAGGAAATGCTTTATTTATTTCAACTGCTTTATCTGCAATTGTTGGTGTAAGTGTTGGTGGAACCGAACAATCGATTATTATGTATGAAGCTGCAATGGGGCTAGGAATGTCTGTTGGGCCTTTACTAGGAGGAATTTTAGGTAGTTTTTCTTGGCGTGCACCGTTCTTTGGCGTTGCAACCTTAATGGCTGTCGCTTTTATTTCCGTAACCATTTTATTAGAAAAAATTCCAAAACCTGAGAAAAAAGTCGGTTTTTGGGATGCTTTACGCGCTTTAAAACATAAAGGTTTATTGATTACAGGAATTACTGCGCTTTTCTATAATTTCGGTTTCTTTACTTTATTGGCCTATTCGCCTTTTAGAATGGAAAGTTACAGCGCGATGCAAGTAGGTTTCGTCTTCTTTGGCTGGGGACTTTGTTTAGCTATCTCCTCTGTTTTCCTAGCACCAAAATTACAAGAAAAATTCGGCACTAAAAACATGATGTATACCGCATTGCTATTATTTGCCTTTGATTTAATGATTATGGGCTTTGGTGCGAATAACAGTACTGTCATTTCCGTTTGCATCATTATTGCTGGTCTTTTCCAAGGGATTAACAACACTTTAATCACCACTGCCGTAATGGAAGTCGCACCCGTTGAACGTTCAATCGCATCTTCTGCTTACAGCTTTATTCGTTTTACAGGTGGCGCTTTGGCTCCTTGGTTAGCTGGAAAATTAGCTGACTGGTATAATCCTCACGTTACTTTCTGGTTTGCAGCAGCAGCCGTTGCTGTTGGCGCACTTGTCTTATTTGCTGGACGTCGTTATTTAGATAATATTGAATAGATTGGGGAAGATTTTATGAATTTATTAGTACCTATGGATATGGATGAAACATCGAAACATGCGTTGCAAGAAGCTATTAAACTAGCAAAAAGTTTTAAAGAACAAGGAAAAATCACAATTTTACACGTTATCAATCGAGAAATTGCTCCTGATGCTGTTGAAACAACGGTTGACTTAGAGTCAAAACTTCACGAAGAAACAAATGCTTACTTAACTAAAGTTAAAAACGTAGTTGAAAAAGCTAATTTAGCGGTAGAAATCGTAGCTCTTGAAGGATTTGCAGCCACTAAAATTCTTGATTTTGAAAAAAAAAATCCCGTTGATTTTATCGTTATCGGTCATCATAATCGTAAAGGTTTGGATCGAATCGTTGTTGGAAGTGTTTCTAAAAAAATTATTCACGATGCAGCTTGTCCCGTTATCGTTGTAAAATAAAACTATTTAAAAAACGTCAAAGGATTTAAACATCCTTTGACGTTTTTTAATGCTAGCTTTTGTTTCCATTCCCGGTCCAAATAAAACATTCCAAATTTTCTTTTACACAATCTATCGCCGTCTCTATTTTTATATTTTTCTTTTTTGCTAAATAATTAAAAGTGTTCGTTAGCATCTCTACATAATTCCCCACTTGAATGGCTCGTTCTACCGCCCAGTTCATCGCCTCAATTCCGTCTGATTCAACGAGTAAACGGTTTAAGGGAACTTTTTCAACCACTTGTTTTACTGCGGCATCTGTTGCAAAAGAGGGGCCGATTGAAAAATAACAATCTTGTTCTATATATGCATCTAGATGGCCCATACTGGAATACCAATGAACCAAATAACGATTAGGGTACTCTTTTATTATTTCGGCAATTTCTTTTTCCATTCCTTTTGTATGGAGAATCACTGGCTTTTTATGTGTTACTCCATATGCCAACTGTTGTTTAAAAATAGTCATTTGAACATCCATATCTACCTCACACCAAACAGAATCCAAGCCAATTTCACCGATAACGGCAACTTGTTGGAAGCATGTTTCCATCTCTTTCCAGTCACTTTCACCTGCCTTCCACGGGTGAATCCCAGCGCTTAGAATTACTTTTGAATCCTTACATAGTCGTTTTTGATGCTGATCAAATTCAGCTTTTGAGTCACAATTTAAGATTCCAAAAATAGATTCGTCCTTTAACAAGGAGTAAAAATCGGTTTGTGTTATATGAAAATGTGCATCACTTAGCATTTTTACCTTACCGCCTTTTTAAATCGTGATAAATTTCAGCTCTTAACGCAAGATTTTCAGTACCTTCTTTACGCGCGTCATTAGATGTTTCGCTATTAAATTCTTTTCTTATTTTAGAAGGACTACCTCCTACTATTAAAATTCGATCTGATAAATAAAGAGCCTCATCAATGTCATGAGTCACTAGAAGTACCGTTTTATTCACTGTTTGTCTTAAGGTCCGCAACCACTCTTGCATTTCGCCTCGCGTAATCACGTCTAACGCTCCAAAAGGTTCATCTAGCAGGAGAATATCTGCATCACAACGCACCGTTCTTAAAAAAGCGACTCGTTGCCGCATCCCACCAGACAACTCACTAGGATATGCATTTTCATAGCCTTTCAAACCAAACGCTTCAAGCTGTTGCATCACTTCTTCTTGACTGTATTTTTCTTTATGAATGCGCTGGTATAAGCAGACATTTTGTAACACCGTCTCCCATTCTAATAAAAGGTCTTCTTGAGGCATATAGGAAAATTTTAAAGACAATCCCTCCACTGCTTTCCCATCTACTAAAATGCGGCCGTTTTGCTTTTGTTTCAGACCCGTTAACAACTTTAAAATAGTGGATTTTCCGCAGCCACTAGGTCCTAAAATGGTGACAAATTCTCCTTTATCAACTTGAAAGGAAAGCTCTTCAATAATTTTCTTCTTTGAATAAGCGAACGAAATAGATTCAACCCTTAATTTCATATCACTCACCCTCACTCAAAAATTGATTTGTGTACTGCTCATCTGCAGCAATTTTTTTAGGAATCAAGTTATTATCAAACAGAAAATCTGTATACCCATCCCAAATTTCAGCCTTCATTTCTCCCCATTTTTCAGGATTTTCACAATAATTTTTTGACACAAAACGTTGCGATTTTTTTAAGAATTCACTATCATAATCACTCGCATATTCATGAAGAATTTCTGCTGAAGCATCTGGATTTTTAATCGCTTCCTGATATCCTTTTTTGGTGGCTGCTAAAAATGCTGTAACTGTAGCTGGATCTTCATCAATCATTTTTTTATTCGTTATGATGACGGGTGTGTAATAATCTAAACGCTTATCTAACGTTCGCAAAGGCAGATAGTTTAACTTTGCATTAGCCATTTCAGCCTTAACGTTATCCCAACCTTCGTAAAACCATTTGTTGTCTACGTCTTTACCTAATGAATCAAATCCACCACCAGCATCTCCTACTAATGTCAGTTTGTTGAAATCTGCACCAACATTGTTCATAACTGCTTTGATGGTCGCTTCTTCACTTGGCGCTTGCCAACCAGAATAAACTTTTCCTTCAAAATCTTTCGGACTTTTAATGCCACTATTTTTAGCACTCGCAAAGCCGGAAGTGTTGTGTTCCATAATCGTAGCAATCGTCTTAATCGGTAATTTATCCTCTGAAGTCAATGCATAAGTAACATCTTCTTGATAACTGATCCCAAATTGACCTTTTCCCGTTGCAACTAAAGTAGCTGAAGTGTTTTCGTTACCAGGCTCAACAAATTGAACATTTAAACCCGCTTTTTTATAGTATCCCTTTTTCAAGGCTACATACATTCCCGTATGATTTGTATTTGGCACAAAATCTAAAATAACGGTCACATCTTTTAACTTTTTGGCTTCTTGACTCTTTTTCGACTCCTGACTACATCCAACCAAACTGCCGATGAAAATAAATGCTATTATTGCTACTACTATTTTTTTCATATTCTTTTTCCCCTTTTTAAATAAACCAATTTTTCAAGCAATTTTACTACACCATTCATAAACAAACTCAATAAAATAATGACCACTACGCAGGCAAATACCTTATCTAACATGTACCCATTTTTCACTCGAATCATGTAATAGCCCAAGCCTGCTGAAGCGTTTAGCCACTCTCCTACAATCGCACCACCAATGCAATATGTTGCTGCAACACGTAAGCCAGAAAAAAATCCGCCAATCGCTGCTGGGATTTTAACCAATCGATACAATTGCCCCTTACTTGCACCAAACGTTTTGAGTAAATTTAATTGCGCCACTTCAACTTTCCCTAAAGCATCTGAAAATGAAACGACCATTGGAAAAAAACACATCAAGATCACCATTACAATTTTAGGTGCCATACCAAAACCCAGCCAAATCGAAAATAGCGGTCCTAAAATCATCACTGGAATGGTTTGGGAAACAACAAAATGGGGGTAAATTGAAAACTTAATCGTTTGAGAAGCATCCATTATTAGCGCCATTCCAAAAGCTAATACACTGGCAATTACTAATCCAATCGTTGCCTCAGTCAATGTAACGACTCCATGCATCGCCAATATCGAACGGTTCTCAAACAATGTCTTCATAATTTTAGAAGGCGCTGGCAAAATATACAATGGAATTCCGCCAATGGAAACTAGTATTTCCCAAATCACTAAGACTACAATAAAGGTCACTAGGGGATAGACTAACGTTTTCTTTTTCATACATACTAACTCCTAACCAATAAAAAAACTGCGCCCACGGAAAGTAGGCACAGTAAAAGAACACGTTCACTCCCTACGATGGTACTAACCAACAGGTTCAACGGGTCTAAGCTCACAGCTTACTCTCAGGCCATTTATGACCTCCCCACGCTTTATATTAAGTTTATTTTAATTGACACAAGTGTACTATAAAAAAATAGGGATTACAATAAGAAAAAATAATCAACACTTCTAAACAGATGATATCTACATTTAAACGAGTTTTTTAACAACACTTATAGATTTGAAAACCTTCTAAAGGCTAACAGGAACTACCAATAAAGTAAAAACGTCACGGAACACTCATTCCATGACGTTTTATTTTTCTTCTAATCTTGCTTTATCTGATTTAAATTCCAAATAATCTTTAAAATCTTCAATCAAATAGGCTTGCGTTTCTTCTGCTAATCCGTGGGTTTTAAGCAAAATAAATTGGCTCAATTCCTCTATACATTCTTGTTCTTTTGAATAGTGAATATTATTTTCGTTAATTAATGTTGAAATACTAACATTAAAAAAATCAGCAACTTTTTGCAATCGGTCAACTGAAGGAGATTGGTTCTCCCACTTGCGAATAGTACTATTTCCAAAATTTAAGGTGCGCTCTAATTCTGCAATTGAAATCTTTTTCTCTTTTGCTAATAATCTTATTTTTTCATAAATACTCATTTTATCAACCTTCCTAGCTATACAAACTAAAAAAGTTTAGCTAATATTCTAAAATATTTTGACTTTTAGAATATCAACCGTTATAATAAGTTTGTAGGCATAGTTTTATATAACTGTTGTGTCTTGGCGGACAAAGTAATAACAAATAAAACAATAAACGGGTTATTGGAACCAATTGGTTATCACTACTATGCTTACATCATACCATATGTTATAATTCAATTCAATATTCGAAGAATATAGTATAAGATAATTAACTTAGTTGTTTTCTGAATTCTTTTTTATTTTATCTGCTTTAAATTCCAAGTAATCCTTAAAATCCTGAATCAAATACGCTTGCGTTTCTTCTTTTAAATCACTTGTTTGTAACAAAATAAATTGGCTTAATTCACTAGCGTAGTTATTTTCTTGCTCATTTAGTAACATTGAAATGGACACATTAAAATAATTTGCTACCTTATGTAGACGATCAACTGATGGTGATTGTTTTTCCCATTTTCGAATGGTACTATTTCCAAAATGCAGTGTTCGCTCTAGTTCTGCGATGGTTACTCCTCTTTGTTTTGATAAAAATTTAATTTTTTCATAGATATTCATTGGCTCACCTTTCTACTCACGCAACCGCTTAAAAAATAGTGGTTTTTTAAGCGCTTATCATGTGTTGTTTATATAGTTTATTGTGTTTGGCGGATAAGCTGTATTTAATTAACAGTAGTTATATTATAACATACCTTATGTTACCTTTCAAACAAATAAAAAAAGGACATTAAATAGATTTCTCTATCAAATGTCCTTTTTTCTACTCTAATTCAATCCCATTTGTCGCAATTACTTTTTTATACCAATAGAATGATTTTTTAGCTGAACGATCTAAGGTTCCATTTCCATCATTGTCTTTATCAACATAGATAAAACCATAACGTTTTTTCATTTCCCCAGTGCCAGCACTGACTAAATCTATACAGCCCCATGGCGTATAACCCCAACATTCAACGCCATCTGCAATCGCTTCACCCATTTCACGAACGTGCTCCCGTAAATAATCAATCCGGTAATCATCATTGATACTTCCATCTGCTTCCACAACGTCAACGGCACCTAATCCATTTTCCACTACAAACAAAGGTTTTTGGTAACGATCATAAATTGCATTCATCGTCACTCTTAATCCAAGTGGGTCAATTTGCCAGCCCCATTCGCTTGCTTTTAAATAGGGGTTTTTTAATGTAGCAAATACATTGCCTTCTGTTTGACTGTTAACTTCTGGATCAGCACTTGTTAAGCGTGATGAGTAGTAACTGAAAGAAACATAATCAACTGTATTTTCTTTCAATACTTCTAAATCACCTGCTGCTATATCTAAAGAAATATTGTTTTCTTTGAAGAAGCGTTTGCTATAACTTGGATAATACCCACGCGCCTGAACATCAATAAAGAAGTAACCTTCGCGATCTGCTTCAAGAGCTGCCCAAACATCTTTTGGATTACAGGTATTTGGATAGGTGGTTCCAGCTGCCAACATACAACCAATTTTATTTTCCGGATCAATTTCATGTCCTAATTTTGTTGCTTTAGCAGATGCTACTAATTGATGATGCGCTGCTTGATACTTAGCTTGCATCGGGTTTTCTTCATCGCTAACATCCATACCGCCACCGAAAAATGGAATGTGTAAAATCATGTTGATTTCATTAAATGTCATCCAGTATTTTACTTTTCCTTTGTAGCGTTTAAAAATGACGTCACAATAATTTAAATAAAAATCAACTAATTGACGGTTTTTCCAACCACCATAATTTTCAAATAAAGCGACCGGCGTATCAAAGTGGTTAATTGTAACCAACGGTTCAATTCCATATTTATGACATTCGTCAAATAAATCATCATAAAATTTCAATCCTGCTTCATTAGGCGTTTTTTCATCTCCATTTGGAAAAATACGTGCCCAACAAATCGATGTTCTAAATGTTTTAAAACCCATCTCCGCTAACATTTTTAAATCTTCTTTATAACGATGATAAAAATCGATTGATTGATGACTCGGATAAAAATCATATGTTGTTGCGATTGCTTCTTTTGGATTTGTCAACGCATCCCAACGACCATGAGCCGCATCAGGTAAAATATCAACTGGTGATAACCCTTTCCCGTCTTCTAAATATGCACCTTCACATTGATTAGCAGCAACTGCACCGCCCCATAAAAAATCTTTTGGAAAATTTGATTCTACTTTACTCATTTTAACTGCCCCCTTAATCTATTTACATGTCTCTGTTTAATTTTGTTTACGGCTTCATCCTATCATATGTAATGCATTACATGTCAAATTAGTTTTTTAAATAAAAAAACTAACAAGAAAAATCTCATTAGCTTTCTTAAACAACTATTTTATTTTGTGTAATATCCGGTAAAATCAATATTCGCGTCAAGCATTCCATCATATCCTTCTAACTGATAGTCACTTGCAAATTGCCACATACCGGTTAAAATTTCAGGTTTTTCATCCGCCCAATAAGCGACCCAATAATTTTTAGTTCTCAACTGTTCTGTATAGAAGCGAGTACCATACCATGATAGTGACGCATACATATCAATTTTCGGATACCCATTTTCAATCATTCGATCAAAGAAGGCATTTGCTTGATTTGTTAATGCCAATGGATCTGTTGTTAAAACATTATTTTCTAAATCGAGTGCCATAACAGAGTCTTTCGGAACATCGTATTGATTCGCAATTTTAGTAAACCAATCCGCTTCTTCTTTTGCATTTTCAACACTGTTCATCCAGCTAAAGTGATAAAAATTCACTTTTAAACCAGCTGCCGTAGCTTTTTTTATTTGCTCTTTGGCTTCTGGACTATAATAGGGTGCATTGTCTTCCATACCCTCTGTTAATTTGATAACCACTGCTTCAATACCTTGCTCTTTCCATTTGTTAAAATCAATGTCGCTTGCTTTTTGATAACTTGAAATATCAATTACATTGGGTTGCCATTGAGTCGTTTTTTGACTGAAATTCACTTTAGGAATAGCACTCTCTATTGTTGTTGCTTCAACTTGGAGACTCTTCATTCCACTTAATAAAACCACTAATCCTAAAATAAAAACGAGCTTCTTTTTCATTATTATTCTCCTTTTCACAATATTTTATTTTCTATCTATAGTTATTTTAAGTTATATAGTATCATTTTTAAAGTTATTATTTTGCGTTCTAGTATGAAAAAAGACCATTTATTCAACTAAAAAAAGGATTGTCTCGTTAATAGACAACCCTTTTGATTTATTAAAAAATTAAAATACGACGACTGGAATTCCAGCTTCAACCATATCATACAGTTGTGTCATAATCGCTGGTGGTGTGTTAATACACCCGTGTGAACCCACCGTTTGATACAGAGTTCCTCCATAAGCTGGTTGCCATGGTGAATCATGAATACCTACACCGGTTGTATCAATTGGCATCCAATGATCAACTGGCGTTGCATAATCTTCACCACGTAACGTTGCGTTACGTTCTTTATTCCAAACACTAAAGACCCCTGGTGGCGTTGGCGTAGCAGGTTTCCCTGTTACAACATCCGTATCTAAGACTTTCGCGCCATCTTTATAATACCACATGTGTTGGCTAGCTAAATCAACCTCGATATACGTATTGCCTATATCGTTGCGTCCATAGCCAGAACCACTTACAATTGGCTTACGATCGGTTAAATTTTTTTCAGCTAAAATATCTTTTGCTAATGCAGGTGCTTCATCTTCCGCATTGAGTGTCCATCCGTAAATACCTGGTGGGACTTGAACTTCTCCACGGTTAGTACTTTTGAATGTTCTAGTTTTTTTATATGTGCTATATTGATTGCTTAATTCAGTCACATATTTTTCCACTCCAGCTTCGTCTACTGAAACTTCCCCTTTATCATTTTCACCTAACCAACTCAACAAAGTTTCGTGGGGAACTGTTACGGATTGACCACTAATATTGTAGGTAATGGTTTGCTTACTTAATGATTCTAATTTCGCTAAACGTTCTTTTAATGCTTTGTCATTTGAATAAACAGTTGGTTTTTGATACGTGTCATCTAAAGAAATATCTGTTTTTCCTTCATCGATACTGGTCTTCAACCACGCTTTCACTTTAGCTTCATCAAAAGTATTTCCTAAAACTTCTTTTTTGATTGTAAATCCAGTTGCAGTTTTTTCAACTTTTGCATTTTCCGGCTTCACGCGTTCTGAGCCCTCCAAAGGTAGTTGAGCAAAGAAAGCATCAAAGGTTGCTTCATTGAATGTAACATCCTTCATCTCTTTCTTATCCCCTTTAGAACCCATCATTCGCATCGGCCATGACCAAGGATTTTGCTTCCCTTTCAAACTTTCAAGATTTTTAGTAAAGTCATCTGTAATTCCTATTTCTTGACCTTTAAATGAAAACAACTCTTTTCCATTTTCTGTCACTTTAAAAACTTTATCTTGGTAATGATTCTTTAAAGCAGCATTTGCTTCAGAAATTGTTTTATTTTCAATGGCAACGCCATCAACAACTGTCTTTGGAAGAAACTTGGTTTGATACCCCATACTCTTAAAACTGTAAAAACCTACTATTAGAATAAGGATTGCTAAAATTACACCAATCGTCGTTTTCTTCATACTCATTGATTTCATTCCTTTTTTAGCAACGGGTAATTGCTTGATTTTCTATGCGCTTATTTTAGTAATTGCATAGTTCTATTTTATCATTTTTTAAAAACATATTAAACAATTATAACACATCTACCGTTATCTTTTAACATTCTTAAGTAATTTGTCACTTTTAGCCCCAATTATGTCAAACGATGAATTTTTTCAATAACTTGCTTCATTTCTGTAAAACTTGGAACTTTAGACACCCAAATACAGGAAAGATCATTTGGAAAGTCTAAATTCTGATTTGTTATCACTAAATCCGGCTGTAATAAAATAATTTCATCAATAGCAGAAGGTTTGTCACAATAATCGACTAATTCAATAGAACGATTAAGATTAATTTCTAAGTTTTCTCGAACAAACTGAAGCCAAATAGGGTAACTATTCAAAGCTAAAACAACCAATCTCTTATCTCGTTGATGTTGTGATTGACAAGCAATCATTAGCAATGTCAATTCAATCATCACGTCACTGTAATAAGGAATCTCCCCTAATAGTTCCTTTGGAAGCAGAAAACTGTCTTTTTTTATTACCTCTACCCATTCCCGATAGCTTACTGCAATCTCTTCACTGATTCCTTCTTCCGTTTTTTGCAACAACTTCGATACTTTTCCTAAGACTACTTTTGTATTTAATAATAGATAACAATGTTCCCCATACACTTTTTCAATCCCATTCAAACCTAATTTTTGACACACTGAAGTGGCAAATTCCATACAGCTCTCGAGCATTTCAATGGTTCCGTTATTAAAAAAGGAATAATGGTAATCCACCACGACTTCAGAAGATAGTGAGGCTTCCAGCAGAATGACAAATAAGAAATTTTGCTCCTCTTTACTTAAGTGAACGTTATTTTCTGATTCTAGACGAATAATCAGTTTCTTCAATGGTTCTTCGTGCTTTACTAATGCCTCTTCATAAAATAACGATAAATACAAATTTGATTGAACATCAATTTCAAGCTTACTATCCAATCTTCTAGCAATAATATAGCTCCAGGACAATGCTAGATCAATTTGAAATCGCTGCTCTTCAAGAATCGATTCAAAAAATTCTTGAAATAATTTAAAATTTTTATTAGTTTCATCTCTTAATGACATTATTTCCGAAGAGCTAAACAATAAACGACTATAAAAATAACGAATATTAATTTCATTTCCTTCAATAATTAATTGCGAAGGATGAATAGCTAAATCAAACTCTGTTAAAATCGTATTTAATTTTTTAAAATATTTTTTTGTTGTATCCTCGCCAATATGTAAAATTTCAGCCCATTCGTTAATTGAACACTTTTTATTCACTAGTAACCCTTTAAGAATTTCTACCATAGGAGATTGATTCAACACTTTTTCATATAACATAGACATTGGCTCATATGGGCATTTTTTTAAATATATCCCTCTTTTTCGAGTCGTTTCAATTTCCCAACCAAACGGAAGTAGACCTCTTATTTTTTCTATATCATTTAAAACAGTACGTTTAGAACACTCTAATTCTATTGCAATTCCGCCGTAGGTTAAGCCAACTTTACCTGATTCTAGTAACTGAAGAATGGTTAATTGACGCCTAATATCTTTTTCAATAATTAACTTTTCAATCGTTTTATTCATTTATAAATCCCCTCAAAATAACAAAACTATATTGCGATAGGTTTTTATTATACTTTATTTACATTAAAAAAAAAGTAGAATTTAAAAAATAAAATTATTTCAATCGTTATTTTTTCATCTTACATTGCAAAAATTCCTTTTTAACTCATTCTGTAATTCCTATATACTAAAGTTAACTTAAAAAAATATTTTTAAGAATCCAGTACAAAAAGGGAGAATACTAAAAATGAAATTAATGAAACCATTTATGTTAGCGGCAACAATCGGGGTAGGTTTGGTTGCATTTAACCAACAAAGTTTTGCACATGGCTACATTTTACAACCTGAAAGTCGAGCCTACAAAGGAACAGCAGCAGGTGGAAATTTAAATAAAAAAGTAGGTCGAGCTCAATGGGAACCCCAAAGTATAGAATCTTTTAAAGGTTTTCCAAATGCATCTAATAGTCCACAAGATGGAAAAATTGCCAGCGCTGGAGTAAGTGGCTTCGAACCAATGGATGTTCAAAATATGAATTGGCATAAAACTGACATTCAAACAGGTAAATTAGACATCACTTGGAATTTGACAGCTCCACACAGCACTCATAGTTGGAACTACTTTATCACAAAACAAGGATGGAATCCAAATGAGCCATTAAAACGTGAAAATTTAGAAAAAATTTCAACAAAAGAAGATTTTGGTTTAATTCCTGAGAAAATCGTTACACAACAAATAACCATTCCAGCAAATCGTACAGGGTATCATGTAATTGTTGGAACGTGGGATATTTCAGATACTCTTAATGCTTTTTATCAAGTAATTGATGTGAATATTAATAACGGTCCCGTTGAAGAAGACAAAGAAGCACCTACCATCCCTACTGAATTAAAAACAACCCATACTGCCTTCAATCAAGTGAATCTTTCTTGGAAAGCATCAACTGATAACATTGGCGTATCAAACTATGAAGTTTTGCGAGATGGAAAAGTCATTGGATCAACAAAAGGAACTACTTTTGAAGATAAAAACGTAACTGAAAAAACAACCTATCGTTATGAAATTCGCGCACTTGACGCAGCTGGAAATGTTTCAAAAAATAGCACTATCTTAACTGTAGCAACACCAGAAAAACCAAAAGAAGACAACGAAAAACCATCAAGCCCTGAAGGATTGATGGCACATATGACAACAGCAACTTCAACTATGTTACATTGGAATGCATCGACAGATAACGTAGCAGTAGCTGGATATGAAATCTATCGTGATGGAAAATCAATAAAAGTAACAACGGATTTAATGTATACTGATAAAGAACTTAAAGAAAATACCACTTATAGCTATAACATTGTTGCCTTCGATGCTGCGGGTAACCGTTCCGCTAATAGCAAAACCATCTTAGTCACAACAAAAGAACAAGAAAAACCTGATCCTTCTACTACTTGGAATCCGAATACTGTTTATTTGTATAATGAAACAGTGACATATAACGGATTAGAGTACAAAGCAAGATGGTGGACACAAGATGAGCAACCAGACATTTCAGAGGTTTGGGAATTAATTACTCCAAATGCTTCAGTTAATTGGAATTCAAGTAAAGCATACACGAGTGGTGATAAAGTAACTTACCAAGGGAAACACTATATTGCCAAATGGTGGAGTCAAACCACTCCTCCTAACAAAACTGACTCATGGATGTTAGAAAAGTAATCACTCGAAGTAAATAAAAACACCTCCGCTAAATTCATTTTTCATGAATGAATTTAACGGGGGTGTTTTATTTAACTATTAACGAAGCAATTAGACAGACTAACATACACACTATAAAAAAAATTTAAAGAACACGACTAAAATCGAATCTCTTTACTTCGATAAATAATCGAAATTAAAAAACCGCGTAAGCATCTTTATGATTGTCTCAGAACAACTGGATATTCCTTAGATAATAGGAGCTACCTTCCTCTCTAATCTCTGTAAGAAGGCACTATATGGATGGATATACTTCATATTTATAGCGCTATCAAATCCGATCAAGCAACAATTTCTAGCACAAAAAAAGCACCTAGTAAAAATTAGATGCTTAAATCAGTTGCGTGGCAACGTCCTACCCTCACAAGGGGAAACCCCTAACTACTATCGGCGCTGAGAAGCTTAACTTCTGTGTTCGGCAT
>NZ_LT992558.1:252720-346765 GCF_900258435.1 Carnobacterium divergens
TTGACAACTTCTATATATTAGCACGTTTAGAAGTTTGTGTCAACAACTTTTTTAATTTTCTTTTTCGCTAAGTTGTTGTTACGTCCTAGCGACATGTATAAATATAACAGGTATATCAAGGTTCGTCAACACTTTTTGTTAAAAAAATAAAAGAATTTCAAAAACATGAACAATTTAATCTATTCTATTTATTAGGTTATGATTTAGCAAGTTAAAACGAACTAAAATCAAACATACTCACGATATAGTTCGTCTTACCTCTCAATTATTTTCTTTATTTATTTATGAATAAAAATTGATTTCTATTTTTAAATATACATTTTAGCTTAAATGATCTGTATCATCCCATTTTATCAAGGTTGTCGTTGTATTTTTAACTTCTAAAACAGAAATACTTGTATTACTCATTAGACCATTTGATCGGATATCTTTAATTTCTGCTCCTAAAAGACTTTGGATGATTGCTGTTAATGTTACTCCATGAGCAACAAATAATAAATTTTCATCTGAATGTTCTTTCAATGCAGTATGAATTACATTTAAGCTACGTTCAATTAAGGATGGATATGTTTCGCCACCAAAATTAGTTGGATTGTACTTTTCAGGTTGTTCTCTTAAATGATGGAACTCTTCTGGTTCAGTTTCTAAGGCATATGAAAAATGCTTGCCTTCCCATTCGCCAAAACCAAACTCTCTCAAGTCCTTTTCTTCTATTAAAGGGATACTTTCTTCTCTTTCAGCTAAAATTAATTTAGCTGTATCTTTTGCACGCTTTTGTGGGCTTACATAGATTTGTTTAAATTCTATATTTTTTAAGGCTTTCCCTGTTAAAGTCGCGTCTTTTAATGATTCTTCTAAAAGGGCTGAATCCCCGGTTCCTCCTTGGAAACGTCCGTCTAGATTCCATTCTGTTTTTCCATGTCTAACAAAATACAATTTTGTCATTTCATCACACTCCTATTTTCTACTCTTTAGTCTATCACAATTTTTCAGTATCTTGAAATGAACTATATATAGAAGGAAAAATAAAAAGAAGATAATTAACTTATCTTCTTTACTACTTTATTTCCAGTTTTCTTCAAGAAATGGACCTCGTCCTGAACCTTGTCGGTAACCGTTATAGTGAGAGGGATTTTTTTTGTAATAGTCTTGGTGGTAGTCTTCAGCTGGATAGAATGGTTTAGCAGGTTCTATCGTTGTTACTATTGGCGCTTTAAAACGGCCACTTTCAGCTAGTGCTTGTTTGGATGCTTCTGCAACCTTTCGTTGTTCTTCATTTAAATAAAATATGACAGGTCGATAGGATGAACCTCTATCTGCAAATTGACCGCTGGCATCTGTCGGATCGGTTTGTCTCCAATAAATTTCAACTAATTGCTGATAGCTAAAAATTGTCGGATCGAAGGTAATCTCAACAGCTTCTGTATGTCCTGTGGTTTCGCTACAAACTTCTCGATAAGTTGGTGCCGTCGTATGACCTCCTGTATAACCTGCCACTACAGAAACAATACCAGGCTCTGTATCAAAAGGTTTTATCATGCACCAAAAACAGCCTCCAGCAAATATTGCTTTTTCTAATTGTTTTTCACTCATCATACTACCCCTTTCTTCTATATAAATAACAATTTAAGTATAGCATCTTAAGAGTAAGTGACAATGAATTCGCCTTGATAAAAATAAGTGACCTAAAAAAAACTCCCTCTCCTTATTAAAAGGAAAGAGAGTCTTCGGTAATAATTATTTTGGTTTACGGATTTCTGTAACGCCACCCATATAAGGAACTAATACTTCTGGAATTTTGACTGATCCATCTGCTTGTTGGTAGTTTTCTAAAATTGCTGCAAATGTTCTTCCTACTGCTAAACCTGATCCGTTTAACGTATGAACATAGTCTGTTTTTCCTTCGTCATTGCGGTAACGAATCATCCCACGGCGCGCTTGGAAATCTTCACAGTTTGAACATGAGCTAATTTCACGGAAAGTTTCTTGTGCTGGGATCCAAACCTCTAAATCATACGTTTTAGCAGCTGAAAAACCCATGTCTCCTGTACATAAAGCCAATACTCGGTATGGCAAATTCAATTTTTGTAAAACTGTTTCGGCATCATGAGTCATTTTTTCTAATTCATCATATGACGTTTCAGGCTTACTGAATTTTACCATCTCTACTTTATTAAATTGATGTAAACGGATTAACCCACGAGTATCACGTCCTGCGCTACCTGCTTCTGAACGGAATGCAGGGCTTAGAGCTGTAAAATAAACAGGCAATTGTTCAGTTGGGATAAATTCATCACGGTAATAGTTAGTTAAGGTAATTTCTGCTGTTGAAATCATCGTTAAATCTTCGTTTTCAATCTGGAAAACATCTTCTTTGAACTTTGGAAATTGACCTGTTCCAAACATTGATCTACTATTAGCTAAATAAGGAGTTAACATCTCTTGGTAACCATGTTCCCCAGTGTGTAAATCTAGCATAAAATTATACAAGGCACGTTCCAGTCTTGCTCCTAGCCCTTTGTAATATACAAAGCGACTTCCTGATACTTTCGCTCCACGTTCAAAATCTAATATATCTAATTCTTCAGCAATATCCCAGTGGGCTTTTGGTTCAAAATCAAATGTAGCAGGTTCGCTCCAACGGCGTACTTCTACATTATCCTCTTCATCTTTACCGATTGGTACAGAATCATTAGGTAGATTCGGCAATCCTGCAGCAATTTCATTAATGCTTTCATCAATAGCTGTTAATTCTTCATCTAATCCTTTTATTTTATCGCCAACTTCACGCATTTCTGTAATTTTATCATCTGCATTTTCCTTGTTACGTTTTAACGTTGCAATCGCACCTGATACTTCATTACGGTATTTTTTTAAATTTTCAGTTTCGACAATTAATTCACGACGCTTATTGTCTAATAGGACAAAATTTTCTAATAATTCTTTTTTTACACCTCTAGTTGCTAATTTTGCTTCTACGGTTGTAAAGTCACTTCTTAAACGTTTAATATCTAACATGGTTCATCTTCCTTTCTGTTTTTAATAAAAATAAAAAGAGCCCTTCCATCCACATATACACTTATGGGACGAAATGGCTCGAAAATTCGCGGTACCACCCAAATTTAGACACACTACAACATGTATCTACACTCAATAACAGTTTGATAACGGACTGATTCCGAAACAATTTGGGCCAAATGGGTTCATTGTTTACTTCGCGTGAGGGATTCAAAAAAACAAACCATCAGTTTTCACCAACCACTGACTCTCTACTTGTATTTATTTGATTTACTATGTCACGCTACTGACGTTCGACTTTATTTACTTTCTGTGTTCTTATCATACCTAAGTAACGAGAAAAATGCAATCTAAAAATCTATTTTCAAAAATTTATCCTACCTAAACTTTTCCAATAAAAAAAAGCAACCTTTTTAACTGGTTGCTCCTTCTAATGATTAAAATAAATTAGTGAAAAAAGATTTAATTCCTCGGCCTGTTAAAACAAAGAAATTAGCTTTTTCAACTTCTGATGCTGTTACTACTTTTACTTCTTGTCCTGTCGCACCGTTGATATAGCCTAAAGTATCGTTAATTGGTGCTACTTGAGCTGTTCCAACTTCCATTCCTTTTTTAATAGGAGCTACTAATTCTTTATCGTCATTCAGTAAGCCTTCTTTTTCAGTGTAGGTCACTTTTAAATTCTTAACATCTGTATCTTTTTGAACGATCGCGTTTACGTTAGCATCCATTACTAATTTCACACTATCTTCTTTCCCTTTTGCTACGTTAATAGCTTTTAAAGCTTTATTTGTGTCACCTTTTTTGACTAATTCTTTCATTTCAAAATTATCAAAAGCGTAATCCATCATTTTAGCTGTTTCTTCAAAACGAGCACCTTTATTCGTTTGGCCATCGCCTGCATTCATTACAACAGTAATAACTCTCATGCCATTTTCTTCAGCAGTTCCAGTAAAACAGGCCCCTGCAAAATCAGTTGTTCCGGTTTTTAATCCATCGACGTTGTCACGTGCATAAATTAAGCCAGGTAACATCCAGTTCCAGTTTTCCATATGAATCTCATCCGACGTTCCTTTTCTGAAGTCTAAAGTTGGAATTTTCGCTGTTTCGATTATTTCTGGGAAATCGTTTAATAAATGTTGCGCAACAATTGCCATATCACGTGCTGTCATCATATTTTCATCTGTTTCGGCACTTCCTGGATAAATATTGCCGTTTAAGTCAGAGTTTGTTAACCCTGTCGCGTTTACTAAATGAATGTCTTCTGCTTTTGCTCCCCATGAAATAACTTTTTCACGCATCGCATCAACAAATTGTGGTTCACTTCCTGAAACAGCTTGTGCCAAACTGATGGCAGCTGCGTTAGCGGAGTAAATCGCCATTGCTTCATACAATTCTTTTACGGTATATTGCTCACCTAATCGTAATGGAACATTTGATAATTCAGAATTTTGACTTGTTTTGTAGCTGTACTCATCAATGGTGATTTTTTGATCCCATTTTAATTTTCCGTCTTTAATGGCTTCTAAAACTAAGTATTCTGTAATCATTTTAGTCATTGATGCAATGCCTAATTTTTCATCGCCATTTTTGTTCACTAATACTTTTCCTGTCTTCGCTTCAATTGCAAATGCAGCTGCCGCATTGATTTCTGGTGCTTCAGCAGCTGAAGCTGTTTGAGCGCCCATCATGAACGATGGAAAAATAGTTCCTATCATTAATGCTACAGCAAAAATTATGCCGTATTTATTTATTTTTTTCATGTAATAAATTCTCCTCAATATCGTTTTTATTGACTTCTCTATGTTAGCGAAATTATCGCTAAAAAACAAGTTTTTTTGTGAAATTAAACGGACTCTTTTTATCTTTTAAAACAAATTAAAAAGCTAAGATTAATCTTGCTATTCTTAGCTTTTTAAACTAAATTGATTCACGTGAAACATTATTTTGTTTCACTGTTTTGTACTTGTTTTAGTGGTAAGTGCAACACAAAACGGGTTAAGTCTTTATCTGATTTCGCATAAATGTACCCGCCATGTAGTGCGACGATACTTTGTGCAATCGCTAAGCCTAAGCCTGTTCCGCCTGTTTCTTGTGAACGTGATTCTTCTACGCGATAAAAACGATCAAATAATTGGTTTAATGAAGCTTCTGGAATTTCTGGCCCATCGTTGCTGACTGAAATAATGACTTCTTTCCCTACTTTTTGTGCTTCAATACTGATTTTTTTACCGCCAACGCCATATTTTAATGCATTGGAAATCAAATTGTTAAAAACACGTACAATTTTTTCGGTATCAGCTTCCATCATAATTTCAGAGTCTGGTTGAATCACTTCAATGACCATATTTTTTTTCTTAGCATCTAATTCAAAATCAGCTGCTAATTGCTCTAATAGTTTTACCATGTCAAACTGGGTAAGATTTAATGGTGTTGTATGTTGACGAACTTTTGTGTACTCAAATAGATCTTCAACTAAGATTTTCATTTGTTTGGCTTTAATGTATGCTGTATGTGTGTATTTTAGAAGTTCCTCTTGACTTTGATATTGTTTATCCTCGATTAATCCCAAATAACCAATAATAGAAGTTAAAGGCGTGCGGATATCATGAGAGACGTTCGTAATCAGCTCATCTTTCGATTGCTCAATCTTAC
Source organism: Carnobacterium divergens (assembly GCF_900258435.1). Taxonomy (NCBI): domain Bacteria; kingdom Bacillati; phylum Bacillota; class Bacilli; order Lactobacillales; family Carnobacteriaceae; genus Carnobacterium; species Carnobacterium divergens. The sequence continues at coordinate 258,394 of NZ_LT992558.1, forward strand.
GCTCTTCTTCCATTGCGCTCACGGTACTATCCACTAACACATGGATACTGTCGATAACTTTATTCATGTCGCCACTTAATTCAAAAGGAATGCGATGATCGTAATGACCTTCTGCAATGTAATGCAACTCGCTAATAACATGACGTAATTGCATTTGTTTGTAACGACGTTTTAAGCGCCAGAATAAAACAATCATTGCCACAATAACTAACAGAGTAACAAAAATCAATTTGTATGAGTGAACTTGGCGTTCTCCAATTGTAAATGAATTTTTAAAAATCCAAATATTATTGACTAGGTCTGGTGAGGTGTACACAAAGCGATCAAAAATGATTAAAACAGCTAAATAGAGTAAGTAAATCAAACCTACTGTAATAAATCCTTCAAATATCAATTCGCTTTTTTCTTTTCTAGTTAACTTCAACTTTTTGTTTCATCTCCTCAATCATAGAACTGGTTGCCAAGTACAAATTTTATCGATCTTCGATTTTATAACCTACGCCCCAAACAGTTTGTACGACTTTTTCGCCATCAGTTGCTTCTTCGATTTTGTCGCGCAAATGGCTCACATGAACCATGACTGTTTTAGCTGATACTAAGCTTTCTTGTTGCCAGACGCGTTCAAAAATTTCATCTGCACTAAAAACGCGATTTGGGTGGCTAGCTAGTAAGTGCAAGATTCCAAATTCTAAGGCAGTTAATTGGATTGATTTTCCATGAATCGTTGTGACTTCATGTGAATCTTTTTGAATAATTAGCGGACCGATTTCTAGAACATCTGGTTCGTCTTGTGTCACTTGATAATTGCTTCTTCTTAATAATGATTTGATACGTGCCATGACTTCCAAAGGGTTAAAAGGTTTGGCTACGTAATCGTCTGCTCCAGTAATCAATCCTTGGATTTTATCCATATCGGTTGTTTTCGCACTTAACATTAAAACAGGCATTTGCGAGTCTTTGCGTAATGCTTTAACTACTTCGATTCCATCCATTTTAGGCATCATCACATCTAACACCATTAAGTCGATATCTGGTGTGGTCATAATTTTTGTCATTGCTTCTTTGCCGTTATATGCTTTTTCAACTTCATAGCCTTCATTTTTTATATAGATACTTAATAATTCAACAATCTCTTTATCATCATCAACGACTAATATTTTCATAATAGTTCTCCTTGTATGGCGGTTTATTTTTAATTCTTTCTTCTATCATAACAGAAAGTACTAAAGTTTTTGTTAAATATCTACTGATTATTGGTTAAACTAACGAAACAAACCTTATTGAATAGAAACGACAACCCATTCATTTTTGATATCTTTGCTAAATATCCAAGTTTGAGAAATCATTCCTTTTTCATAGCGACGACCACTAATCAATTTGTCCGTAACCGCATCTACAGTGTAGTCAATCAAACTGGCTTCAATTTTAACTGAAAACTTCTGATCTTTTTCAATCATTTTAAAATGATGTATTTTTTTGACTCTTACATTTAATACATAGTTTCGAAGATCCTCTTTTCTCATTTCCACCAACATTCGTTGATGGTCAAGGTATAAATCTTGTGAATAGTAGCTCCTCGCTAACTCCAATTTATCTTTAGTCCACGCATTTTGAATCGAACAAAAAGCCTCTTCAATGCGCTTGCTGATTGCATGTTCGATCGTTCCATCATTATTTTTTTGATTAGATTTGAATAAATAGGAAATCCCATATCCTATTATTAAGAGTATGGCTGCGCCTGCAGACATTTCTCCATCTGAAGAATCGTCTGAATAATTAGTGTCATTTCCATTATAGCTGTTTCCCCCATCATAGTATGTAGCATCTCCTCCACCAGCTACAGCCGAAGCCACTATCGGCATATTGATGAGCAGACTTACACAGACAACTAAAAAGCTAAGTATTTTTTTCAAATTTGTTTCCCCCTCCTTATAAAACTTACATCCATTATAAAGTAACGGACGTTTTATTAAAAGCAAAAAAAATCTCTTTTAAATTCAAAGAGATTTTTTTGATTATTATTTATTGCACTGAATAGTTCGGTGCTTCTTTGGTAATTTGTACGTCATGTGGATGTGATTCACGTAAACCAGCACCACTCATACGAATAAATTGAGCTTCGTCTCTTAAATACTTAAGGTCAGCTGCACCTACATAGCCCATTCCAGCTTTTAATCCGCCCATCATTTGGAAAATAATGTCGCTTGCGCTTCCTTTATAGGCAACGCGACCTTCAATACCTTCTGGAACTAATTTGTTGGCTTCGTTTGTACCGCCTTGGAAATAACGATCGCTTGATCCTTTTTCCATCGCGCCTAAGCTGCCCATTCCACGGTATGTTTTAAAACGACGACCTTGGAATATTTCAAATTCACCTGGTGACTCGTCTGTTCCTGCTAGCATACTCCCTAACATAACAACGTGTCCGCCTGCTGCAAGAGCTTTAACGATATCTCCTGAATATTTGATTCCGCCATCTGCAATAATCGTACGGCCGTATTCACGAGCAACTTCTGCTGCATCATAAATAGCTGTTAATTGAGGTACACCAACACCTGCAACGACACGTGTCGTACAAATTGAACCAGGTCCAATCCCAACTTTTACTACATCAACACCAACGTCATATAAGGCACGAGTTGCTTCGCCTGTTGCAACATTTCCGGCAACTAATGTCGCTTCTGGGAACTGTTCACGAATTTCTTTAATCTTACGAATAACCCCTGCACTGTGTCCATGAGCAGTATCTATAATAATTGCGTCTGCACCGGCTTCTAATAACGCTTCTGCGCGTTCAAACGTATCACTTGTCACTCCAACAGCTGCAGCTGCTAACAAGCGTCCATGCTCGTCTTTAGCGGCATTAGGGAACTCGATTACTTTTTCAATATCTTTGATGGTAATCAACCCACTTAAGCGGCCTTTTTCATCAACGATTGGTAATTTTTCAATTTTATGTTGTTGTAAGATTTTTTCAGCATCTTTTAATGAAGTTCCAACTGGAGCGGTCACAAGCTTATCTTTCGTCATGACTTCTTCAATTTTAATGCTGTAATCTGTTACGAAGCGTAAATCACGGTTGGTTAAAATTCCTACTAGAATTCGATCTTGCATATTATTGACAATTGGTACACCACTAATGCGGTAACGTCCCATCAACTCTTCTGCATCAGATACTAAATGAACGGGTGTTAAGAAAAATGGATCAATAATAACGCCACTTTCTGAACGTTTTACTTTGCGAACTTCATCTGCTTGCTCTTGGATACTCATATTTTTATGAATAACTCCCAAACCACCTTGACGCGCCATGGCAATCGCCATTTTTGAATCTGTTACAGTATCCATACTTGCACTCATCAATGGAATATTCAGCTTCAAATTCTTCGCAAGTTGAACACTCATATCCACATCATTTGGTAACACATGGCTTTCTGCTGGAACTAATAGTACATCATCAAATGTATAGCCTTCTTTAGCAAATTTCGTTTCCCAGTTAGACATCTTAAACAACCACTCCTTCGATTTTTTTGATTCAATTTGAATTAGATTTTAATTACAAAAATAACAGAGAATCTGGCCTTCGTCAAGCCTTTATGGCTATGAATTCTCTTACAATTGAAAAAAATGTAAAATCACAGACTTTTATGAAAGAAAGATGAGAAAACACTCCGCTTTTTAGGTTTCTTTCTGTCTTATTTCTAACTGTTCCATGTTGTTTTTTTACTTAATAAATTCGTTGTGCCACGTTGCGAACAATTGGACCTGCAACAAAAACTTGCAAAATGAGCGCCACAACAAAATTACGCGCAATCGTAATAGCTAAAATCTGATACACCTCTGTGCCAGTAAAACCAAAATGCATAAACGTTGTTAGAGTCGTCATGCAAATACACATACCAAATACCATAAAAAATTGCATTGCAAAAATTTGCTTCATAATAGGTGCATCGGGTTTCACCATTTTACTTTGCATTGCTTTAGCAAATTTTCCAATTACGAAGAGATCTAATAAAAACCCAATGATAAAAATAGGGATAAATCCTTTTAAAATAGTTGTAACAGCCGTCCAGTTGAATCCTACTTGTAAAATGATGTTAAATGCACTCATTAAAAACACCATAACTCCACACATTAATCCTGTAAAAATAAGCTTTTCTCTTGTGTTCTGATACATCGTTCGTTAACCTCCAATTTTTTACTTGCCTATCTAGTGTATCAGTTTCAATTTTTCTTCATAAGTTAAGATTTCCTTAAGATTACTAGTAGTTAGCTCCAACAAAAAAACCGCTAAGTCCCGTGAGTACGAGATCTTAGCGGTTTTAAAAATAAGCTAGTGGTTAAAAGAACCCACCTTGGATATTCCATTTACGTTTAAAGTATAATTTTGCACCAAATGCTGCTGCTGCAACAATAAGATACCCAATTGGTGGCAGACTCATGTTAATTGACGCTGGTAAGAATGCCATTGAAGCTGTCATCAAGAACATCCACGCAAGCATGGCCACCCCAATAATTAAGATGTAACGGAAAAATCCGCCTTTTTTCTTCTCTTTCGCATAACGATTAGGTGCATTTTTAGAGATTAGTAAAATGACGATTCCCCCCGCAAGGAAGTTAATCAACAACGTAATAATGCCCATCTCTGCTCCTTGTTGTGCTTTTCCCCAAAGACTTGAAACTCCTGTAATTAAGGAAAGCAACGCAACCATCATTAACCCACCATCTAACGCAATCATCCAATCTTTTGATTGACCAACTGGTGCTGTGGCTTTTCTAGGTCCATCTAGTAAAGCTGACGTTTGTTCCGTCACCGTTCCATAAATTTGGCGTGCGGTTTGACCTGTTTTTTGACCTTCTACTAAATGTGGCAGCATTTCGCTGTAAATTTCTGTTTTACGTTCCTCAGACAAGTTCGCTGCGGTTAAGGCTTTGTCTAACCCCATCATGTATTGTTCATTACGCTTTGTTAATTTGGCTTGTAATGCTTCATTTTCTGCTTTTACGTTTACTAATTCTTCATGTTCCACTGTTTTGATAGCCCCTTTCAAGTCTTTCCTCACCTACTAGACGTTAAATAGAAACTCCATAATGTCTCCGTCTTGTACAATGTAGCCTTTTCCTTCTGAGCGTAAGCGTCCTGCTTCTTTGATTGCTTGCAGACTTTCGTATTTATCTAAATCTTCAAATGAATACGTTTCAGCACGGATAAAGCCTCGTTCAAAATCAGAATGGATAATTCCCGCTGTTTGCGGCGCTGTCATTCCTTGTTTAAAAGTCCAAGCACGAACTTCTTTTTCACCTGCTGTAAAGTAAGTTGCTAATCCTAATAAGTGGTAAGCGGTACGAATCAATTGGTCTAAACCAGATTCTGCAATACCCATTTCTTCTAAGAATTCTGCTTTTTCTTCGTCTTCTAACTCAGCGATTTCTTCTTCTGCTCTTGCACAAATCACAATAACATCTGAATTTTCACTTGCAGCAAATTCTTTTACTTGTTTAACGTATTCGTTATTTGATGGATCTGCAACGTCTTCTTCTCCAACGTTCGCTACGTATAAAACAGGTTTCGTTGTTAGTAAAAATAAGCTTTTTACTAGTGGCAATTCATCTTCTGAAAATTCAATGCTTCTTGCTGATTGGCCTGCTTCTAAAACAGGTTTGATTTTTTCTAGCACTGTTAATTCGGCAACAGCGTCCTTATCTTTTGTTCTTGCAACTTTTGCTACACGAGCAATTCGTTTTTCTACAGATTCTAAATCTGCTAAAACCAACTCTAAGTTAATCGTTTCAATATCTGCTAATGGATCTACTCGTCCATCTACGTGAGTGATATTTTCATCATCAAACGAGCGTACAACGTGACAAATCGCGTCTACTTGACGGATATGACTTAAGAATTTATTCCCTAATCCTTCACCTTTACTAGCGCCTTTTACGATTCCTGCGATATCAGTAAATTCAAAAGTCGTTGGAATCGTCTTTTTAGGGGTAATCAATTGTGTAATACGGTCTAGGCGTTTATCTGGTACTTCAACCATGCCCACATTAGGGTCAATTGTCGCGAAGGGATAGTTTGCCGCTTCTGCTCCTGCTTTTGTAATTGCGTTAAATAGTGTTGATTTTCCTACGTTTGGTAAGCCTACAATTCCTGCTGTTAATGCCATTTTTAGTCACACATTCCTTTTCTTTAGTTAATTGTTTCTGCTGAAACGAGTATTTTTTTCATTTTCTTTTCAAATTCTCTTCGTGGCATTAAAACCATATGTCCACATTTTTCACACTTAATCCGAATATCCATGCCCATTCGAATAATTTGCCAGCGATTGGTTCCACATGGATGTGGCTTCTTCATTTCGACAATATCGTTTAATTGATACATTTTCCCCCACCCACTCTATCTTAAAAATGATCTATTCGTCTTCAAATTGAATTTCTAAAATATCTAGAATTCTAGTTAAATCGTCAACAGAAAGGTATTCGATTTCGATTTTTCCTTTTTCGCCTTTTTCGCTGATTTGAACAGCTGTACCGAATTTATCCATCAAACGTTCTTCACTTTCTCGGATATAATAAGGTTTTTTTTCAGCTTTTGGCTTGTCTTGAGCTTTTTCTTTTGGTTGGTTCAATTGAATCACTAATTGCTCCAACTGGCGAACCGTTAAGTTATCTCGAACAACTCGATTGGCAATTTTGCTGATTTGTTTTTTATCTTTTAATCCTAGTAATGTTCTTGCTTGTCCCATTGAGATTTCTTCATTTTGAAGCATTTTTTTGACGCCATCAGGCAAACCTAGTAAACGTAAATAATTTGCAATGTAAGGGCGACTCTTGCCTAGACGTTTTGCCACTTCTTCTTGGGTTAATTTTAGCTTTTTCATCAGCATATCATAGGCTTCTGCTTCTTCAAGAGAGGTCAAGTCTTCTCTTTGTAAGTTTTCCAACACCGCTACTTCCATCATTCGCTCTTCATCAAAGACACGAATAATCGCTGGAATGGTTGCCTTTCCTGCTAATTTAGAGGCTCTAAAACGACGCTCACCGGCAATGATTTCATAGCCTTTGACTGTTGATTCTCTTAAAATAATCGGTTGAAATACTCCTGAAGAACGAATGGAATCGGCTAATTCATTCAATGCTTCTTCATCAAATATTTTTCTTGGTTGGTAAGGATTTGGTCTGATTTCTTCTAAGGAAATCTCTTTTACGACTTCACTGTTCACATCAATTTCTTCTAGCTCAGTGTAATCGCCAAAAAGCGCATCTATTCCGCGGCCTAAGCCTTTGCTATTTTTATTCGCCATTTGCTAACACTTCCTTTGCCAATTCTAGGTAAACCTCTGCTCCTCTTGAACGTGGATCGTAATCAATGATCGATAAGCCATGACTTGGTGCTTCTGATAAACGGATATTACGTGGCACAATTGTTTTATACACGCGCTCGCGGAAATATTTTTTCACTTCATCAACGACTTCATAGCCTAGATTTGTTCTAGCATCCAGCATCGTTAATAACACGCCTTCAATTTTCAAATCGGGATTGAAATGTTTTTGGACAAGTCGGACTGTGTTTAAAAGTTGGCTTAATCCTTCTAATGCGTAATATTCACATTGAACAGGGATCAGAATTGAATCGCTGGCTGTAAATGCATTAATGGTTAAATGACCAAGTGAAGGTGGGCAATCAATTAAAATATAATCGTATTGATCTTTAACCTTTTGAATCGCTTGCTTCAATCGTGATTCTCTTGCCATTTGAGTCGTTAGTTCAATTTCTGCTCCTGCTAATTGAATGGTTGCCGGCACGATCCATAGATTTTCTCTTGATGTCGGCATCACAACGTCTTCGATGGGCGTCTCGTTGACTAAGATGTCATAGATATCTTTTTCAACATCCGCTTTTCGGACTCCTAAGCCACTGGTAGCATTTCCTTGTGCATCTATATCAATCAATAAGATTTTTTTGCCGTTATAAGCTAAACATGCACCTAAATTTACAGTAGTCGTCGTTTTGCCAACGCCACCTTTTTGATTTGCAACTGATATAATTCGTGCCATTGTTGTTCCTCCGTTTTTAGGCTCTCGTTAAATAGGAGACCCGATTTTTGTCCATTAAAAATAGGAGAATAAAAGCAAAGATGCCTTTATTCTCCTGCGCATCTTTTCAAAATGAAATGGTTCATTTATCGCTCTTTATTTATCTTTCTTTTTTGGAATTTCAATTGTGATTCGATAGACATCTTCTAAATCTTCTTCTTCTGTCTTCATTTTAATTCCTGTGTCATTCACCATAGTGATTGATTTTTTAATTGTATTTAACGCAAGGCGAATGTCTTTTGAAATGCCTTTTTTACGTTTTTTTGGCTTCGCGGGTGTTTTTTCTTCTTTGTCAGCTTTTATACTTTTAACTAAGGCTTCCGTTTCTTTTACCGTTAATTTTTCTGAAATTATTGTAGCAACAACTTCTTTTTGCTCTTCTTCGTTTAAAGCAAGTAGGCTACGGCCATGTCGTTCTGAAATTTCTTTTGTTAAAAGTGCTTGTTGAACAGGTGTTGAGAGCTTTAACAAGCGTAGCTTATTAGCAACAAATGACTGACTTTTTCCAATACGTTGGGCTAAGGCTTCTTGGGTAATTTCATTTAATTCAATCAGACCTTGGTAGGCTTTTGCTTCTTCAATTGATGTCAACTCTTCACGTTGCAGATTTTCAATCAAAGCAACGGATGCTGTTTCTGGATCGGTCATTTCTTGGATAATCGCAGGAACTTCTTCCCACTCTAAAATTTGCATCGCTCTAAAACGTCGTTCCCCAGCAATAATCTCGTATTCTCCCGGTGCATACTCTCGTACAACGATGGGTTGAATTAAGCCATGAATATGAATCGTTCTGGACAATTCTTGCAGCTTTTCTTCATTAAAAATCTTTCTTGGTTGAAAACGATTTGGAACAATACGTGCAACGGGTAGTTTTTGAACAAGTTGTTGCTGCGCCTCTTCGCTTTCAATAGTTTCTAGGGCTACTTCCGGCACAACTTCATCACGTTTTTCAGTTTTCTTTTTTGCTTTTCCTGAACCAAATAAATCCGACAATGCCATTTTATTCTCTCCTTGTAGTTCCTTTGATACTATTGTAACAAAAAGTAGTTTAGTCTTGCAAAATTTTATGATGAAACCGATTCTCTTTTATTACGTTAAAGAGGTTTTCGGTTAGGTGTTCCTGGTTTTCTTGGATACGCCTTTGGTGTTTCTTTCTTTTTATCAATCAAAATAATGTGGCGTTCGCCAGCATCTCTTGGCAATTCACAAATAATATCTTCTCGAACTTTTCCGCCTAATAATGACAGTGCTCGTTCGCCTTCTTGCATTTCTGCGTGGCTGTTACTAGCTTTCAAAGCGATAAATAAACCGCCTTTTTTAACTAATGGCAAGCACAATTCAGACAAGACGCTCATCCTTGCAACGGCTCTAGCTGTTACAAAATCAAAGGATTCACGGAACTGTTTATTTTGACCAAAAGTTTCTGCTCGATCATGATAGAAATGCACATCTTCTAATTCTAATTCAGTTGCTAATGTATTTAAAAATTGAATACGTTTATTTAATGAATCAACAATTGTCACCGATAATTTTGGGAAGACAATTTTTAGGGGGATGCTTGGAAACCCAGCACCAGCACCTACATCACATAAGCTTTGGACCCCGTTATTAAAATCCACATACACGCCAGCTAGAATCGAATCATAGAAATGCTTTAAGTACACTTCTTCTTCTTCAGTAATCGCTGTTAAATTGATCTTCTCATTCCATTCTTGGAGAAGGACCAGATATTGTTTAAATTGGTTCATTTGTTTTTCAGTTAGTGGAATTCCCTTTTCTTGTAAGGCTTCCTTAAATTCTTCTGGATTCATGAATTCACGCTCCTTTTTGATAACGTGAAACACAACTTTGTTTCACAACTCTATCTGTTTAACTTTAATACAAATGCCCAAGAAGTGCAATGGTTATTTGCTGTTTTTTTTGATTTTTAATGTTTTGTTCGGTGGTATTTTTTTATTTATAAATGAAACGAGAATTCCAAGGCTTAAAACCTCAACTCTACTTTCTTAAAAAATCGTTAATCGGGCTTTTTTTGTATGATTTAAACTCAATTATAAAATTGTTACCGTTTTATTTACGAACTATATTGTAGATAAATTCATTTAATGTTAAAATTCTACATGTTGGACCATAATAATTAAGGGGTTGGATTTGGAAATGAAAAAAGCAAGTCTTCTTTTTAGTAAGGTTGTATTGTTAGGTTTAGTTGTAACAAGTTTGGGGAGTTTTTCAGCAATTGTTTCTGCTGATGAAACAGGAGGAACCGACACGGGCGCAGTAGCACAAGCCCCCACTGCCACTCTTCCAATTCAATTGTTAGGCATTAATGATTTTCACGGTGCATTAAGTACGACAGGAACCGCCTATATTAATGGAACACCATTTAGAAATGCAGGAAAAGCTGCTTTGCTTGCGACTTATTTAGACCAAGCAGAAGAGACCTTTAAAGAAACAAATGCAACAGGATCGACGATTCGAGTACAAGCCGGTGATATGGTTGGAGCTAGCCCGGCAAATTCAGGCTTATTACAAGATGAGCCTACCATCAAAGTCTTAAACCGCATGAATTTTCAAGTTGGAACATTAGGAAATCATGAATTTGATGAAGGTTTGGCTGAATACAATCGAATTTTAACTGGAACGGCTCCATTACCGGGTCAGTTCAATCAGATTACACAAAATTATCAACGTGAAGCTTCAAAAACAGATATTGTGATTGCAAATATGACGGATAAAGAAACTGGCGCCATTCCTTTTGATTGGAAACCTTATACAACGAAGCTAATTTCCCAAAATGGACAGTCCGTTGAAGTTGGCTTTATCGGAATCGTTACTACAGAAATCCCTAATTTAGTGTTGAAGAAGCACTATGAACAATATAATTTTTTAGATGAAGCTGAAACCGTTGCAAAATATTCAAAAGAGCTAAGAGATAAAGGTGTTAACGCAATTGTTGTGTTAGCTCATGTACCCGCAACGAGTACCGATGATGTGGCTGTTGGCGACGCTGCGACATTAATTAACAAGGTCAACGCCATTGATCCTGAAAATAGTGTAGATGCTCTTTTTGCAGGACACAATCACCAATTTACAAACGGATTGGCGAACAACACACGCATTGTCCAAAGTACCTCACAAGGAAAAGCCTTCATTAATATGACAGGCGAACTAGATCCTGTGACGAAAGATTTTGTTAAAACTCCTGACGCTGTTGTGACTCCTGTCTTGGCAAATGACGTAAACGGTACTCCGGTAGTTCCTGATTCTGCTGTCAGCCAAATTATTGAAGAAGCGGATAACTTGGTTACTCAAGTTACAAATGAAAAAGTTGGGACTGCGACTGAAGCTGGCACAATGTCTCGTGAAGTCAACGCTGCAAATGAATCGCCAGTAGGCAATTTGGTCACTGATGCGCAACGCATTGTGGCAAATTTAGATGGCAATCATGTTGATTTCGCCATGACAAATAACGGTGGAATTCGAGCAGATTTACTAGTCCAAGATGACAAAACCATTACTTGGGGCGCCGCACAAAATGTTCAACCCTTTGGCAATATTTTGCAAATCGTGGAAATGTCCGGTACTCAAATTGAAAATGTCTTAAATGAACAATACGATGAAGATGGAAAGTATTTCTTACAGTTATCAGGCTTACGTTATACCTATACGGAAACGGATGATCCTACTGTCCCTTACAAAGTGCATCAAATAGTTAAAGAAAATGGCGAACCTCTTGATCCTAATGGAACGTATCGTGTCGTAATTAACGATTTCTTATTTGGTGGCGGGGATGGCTTTAAAACTTTTACTGGCGCTAAATTAATCGGTGCAATTGATTCTGATACAGATACCTTTATTAACTATTTCAAAGCGCAAGAAGCTGCTGGAAAAACTATTTCAGCTGCCGTTGATGGACGTAAAACGTATCGTTCTCAAGCGGACATCGCTGCTGAAAATGAAAAAAATGCACTTGCAGCAATTCATGCAGCGACTGTTTTAACCGATATTAAAGAAAAAGATACGCAACATACAGGTAAAACTCTTCCAAATGCAACGATAAGCGTTCAAGTAAAAGAGGCGGTTCAAACACGTAGTTTAAATCCCGCAACAGCGATTGCCGATGCAAATGGTGATTTCACTGTTGATATCTCTTCGTTAGACGTGAAAAAAGATCAAGTTTTAGTAGTAACGGTAACCGATCAAAATGGATACAGCGTTCCCTTTGAAAAGACCGTTTTAGCAATGGATGTTGTGACACCAAAACCTGATGAAAATGGAGGCACGCCTCCCGTAACTCCAGAAAAACCTGGAAAGACAGATGAGGATAAACCTGTAACAACCGATAAGACTTCCTCTAAAAAAGATGAAAAGGACTTCCCTCAAACAGGAGAGAACGTCCAATTGATTGGCGCTATTGTTGGTGCTGGTTTGCTTGGCGGAGGAATTGTGTTGGTTTTAAGAAAGAAAAAAATCGTATAAAAAAGAGTCTCATGTTGCATTCAGTTTACTTGAATGCAACATGAGACTCTTTAAGCTTATAAATTATTAAAATACCTAACACAAACAATGATGTAAGTTGCTTGTGTTAGGTATTTTAATTGTTGTCATAATCAAAAATAAGCTGTTACCCTTAATAATTGACGAACCTCACACGGTTCTTTCATCTGTATAAAATTTAACATTCTTTTCCATAATAGTCAATAACTTGCTCATATATTTTAAATATTTTTTTCAATTCAAAATGCAATTCATAAGTAACTGCATTACGTTTACATCTATTACAGAAACTAGTCATTTCTTTCAATCTTTCAGTTCTCATAGAACCTTTAATTAAATGATGATGTAAATATAGTACAGAAATAATATCATGTATCTTAAAATTAGTTAAATATAAAGCTGCATCTTGTCTATTAACACCTGAAGAAATTGCATAATTCTTCAATGATAACTTAGGGTTTCTTTTTTTTGAAGAATTGTACGAATATACTTGCCCACCTTTCAACTCACTATGAAATTGATTTACTTCAACAATATTAAATAGTATTGGCCTACTATGGGCAGCTATATCTCTTATATTTTTAGCAAAATATAAAAATTCACTCGTATTTTTAAAAGATTTACTATTGTGTTTTTTCTCTTCTGTATAAAATTTCAAAAATTGCGCCAACTGCCCAAATGTCATAAGCTCAATTAAAACCCAAATACTTGGCGATGAACCTCTTTTTTGATATAAATCCTCATGATAATAACTTTTTGAATTACTATTATCCATTATTTTTTTATCAACAGCAATATAACGTTCTTCCAAATCTAGACATTCTTGTTTTTTTGCATCTTCAGTTTTAGATCCATCTTTCATAATTTTTTGTTTAATAAGGTTTTTTTGATATAAATCATAGTCTACTATGATACTGTATCCATCTTCATCCCCCTCTGTGATGGCATTTATAAGGTTACTTTTTATGGAGTGTTCAATATCTAAAGTTAGTTTCATAACTAAATAGCGGAAGTGCATATCTATTGTTGCTAAGTCACTTAAATGTCCAAAATCTAGATTAACATACTTTCCATTACTATCCTTTTCAAAATTTTTTCTAAATGATGTGATTTTGTAATAATAAGTATTTTTTGACAGAATACTTTGGGCTGATTTTTCATCAATATTTTTAAACTGGATACCCTTAAAATTTAAATATCTAATCTGTTCGTCTATTTTTAATTTACTTTTAGTTTTTACTTTATCTACAAGGAGTTTATCCTTACTTTTTATTTCGTCCTTATATCCTGAACTAATCTTTTCTACCATTTGGTATTTATAAGATTTTAATTGATTAATCTGACCGAAATCTAGTTTCATATTTATATTCTCCTAAATTATTTGTAACTACTATAATAACCCATTTTATTCTAAATGCCAATTCGATTTACTATTATTTTTATTAAAAACAAAAAATATACCGATGTAAATTCATCTAACTAAAGAATTTGCATCGGTATATTTTATACTTTAAACTTCTACTTTCGCAATCTTACCTTGCTCAATATAAACCATCAAAATCGAAATATCGGCTGGATTTACTCCGCTGATTCGACTTGCTTGGGCAATGGTTTCTGGTTGGATTTTGATTAGTTTTTGCTTGGCTTCTGTTGCTAAGCCGTTAATAGCTTCATAATCAATACGTTCTGGAATGCGTTTTGATTCCATTCGTTTCATTTTCGCCACTTTTTCAAAGGCTTTTTGAATGTAACCTTCGTATTTCACTTGAATTTCAACTTGCTCTGCAACGTCTTTTGCTACGGCGATTTCTGCTGGGGCAAATTGAACAACTTCTTGATAACTGATTTCTGGACGACGTAAGAAGTCTGCTGCCAAAATTCCGTCTTTTAATGGGGAAGAACCTTTTTCAACTAAAAATGCTTGAAGTTCAGCATGCGGTTTTAAACGAACCGAATTTAAACGTTTGATTTCAGCTTCAACAGCTGCTTTTTTAATCAAATAAGTTTGGTAACGTTCTTCGTCTGCTAAACCTAACTCGTGTCCGATTTCTGTTAAACGGAAATCCGCATTGTCGTGACGTAAAAGTAAGCGATATTCCGCGCGAGACGTTAATAAACGGTAAGGTTCATTGGTTCCTTTTGTTACCAGATCATCAATCATAACGCCAATATAACCGTCGCTACGCTTCATAATAAAGGGTTCTTTTCCTTGAATTTTCAAGGCTGCATTAATCCCAGCCATCAAACCTTGACCCGCTGCTTCTTCATAGCCTGAAGTTCCATTCATTTGACCTGCAGTAAAGAGATTCTCAACGGTTTTCGTTTCTAAAGAGGGGCGCAGTTGATGAGGAACGACCACATCATACTCAATCGCATAACCTGTTCGCATCATTTCTGCATTTTCTAATCCTTCGATTGAACGGATCATTTCTAATTGAACATCCTCTGGTAAAGAGGTAGATAAACCTTGAACATAGACTTCCTCTGTATTACGACCTTCTGGTTCTAAAAACAGTTGATGTCTTGGTTTGTCACTAAAACGGACGATTTTATCTTCAATGGATGGGCAATATCTTGCGCCTACTCCTTCTACAATTCCTGTAAACATTGGCGCACGGTGTAGATTCGCTTGAATGATTTCGTGAGTTTTTTCATTGCTATACGTTAACCAGCAAGACAATTGATCTTTTAAATAAAGACTGTCGGGTGTCTTATAGCTGAAATGATTTGGTTTTTCATCTCCCGGTTGTTCTTCCGTTACGCTGTAATCAATGGTTGAACCTTTTACGCGTGGCGGTGTTCCTGTTTTAAAACGGGCCAATTCAAAGCCATTTCTTAATAGGCTTTCAGATAACTTAATAGAAGGTTGTGAGTTGTTTGGACCAGAAGAATATTTTAACTCTCCAATAATAATTTGTCCTCTTGAAGAAGTTCCAGCAGTTAATACCACAGCTTTACTACGGTAAATAGCGCCTGTATTTGTAACGATTCCTTCACAAATTCCATTTTCAATAATTAGATCTTCGGCAATTCCTTGACGTAAAATCAAGTTGTCCGTCTTTTCAATTGTATATTTCATTTCATTGGCGTAAAGAAATTTATCGGCTTGTGCCCGCAAAGCTCTCACGGCAGGGCCTTTCCCTGTATTTAACATTCTCATTTGAATGTATGTTTTATCAATGTTGCGTCCCATTTCGCCACCTAAAGCATCGATTTCACGAACTACAACGCCTTTTGCTGGACCTCCAACGGATGGATTACATGGCATAAATGCCACCATATCTAAATTGATGGTTAAAAGTAGTGTGCTTGCACCCATTCGTGCGCTTGCTAGCGCCGCTTCTGATCCTGCATGTCCTGCTCCAACTACGATAACATCAAATGTACCTGCTTCATATCGTTCCATTTTCTCATTCCCTTCCTATTTACCTAAACAGAATTGACTAAAGAGCTGCGTTAATAATTCATCTTGAACGCTGTCTCCTGTAATTTCACCTAATAAATCCCAACAACGAGTCATATCAATTTGAACTAAATCTACTGGCATGCCAGATTCAATTCCGTTGATAACTTCGTCCAATGCTGCTTCTGCGTCATGAAGTAAAGCAATATGACGAACATTGGATACATACGTAGCATCTCGTTCCCCAGTTGCTCCTGCAAAGAACAATGCGGCAATTTTATTTTCTAAGCTTTCAATACCCGATTTGGTTAAAATAGATGTTTTAACAATACTTTCTGGATCCACCAATGATTCCAATTCAGCTAAATCCAATTGGTTTGGCAAATCCATTTTATTTAAAATGACGATGCGATGATTGTCATTTGTCGCTTCAATCAACAATCGATCTTCATTTGTTAAAGGTTCATTTTGATTAAAAACCAGTAAGACTAAGTCCGCTTCGCTTAAAGCTTGACGGCTACGCTCCACACCAATACGCTCCACAATGTCTTCTGTTTCACGAATTCCGGCAGTATCGACTAGTTTTAATGGCACGCCTCGAACATTCACATATTCTTCGATAATATCTCGCGTTGTCCCAGCAATTTCAGTCACAATTGCCTTGTCTTCTTGTAAAAGGAAATTCAACAAGCTTGATTTCCCAACATTTGGACGACCAATAATCGCCGTTGCTAATCCCTCTCGAAGGATTTTCCCTTCGCTTGCTGTTTGTAAAAGTTGATTGATGCTTGCCTTTACTTGATAGGCTTTTTCAACTAGAAGTTTTGAAGTCAGAGTCTCTACGTCATCATATTCAGGATAATCAATATTCACTTCTACTTGCGCTAATGTGTCTAAAATTTCTGAACGAAGGTTGCGAATTAATTGCGAAAGATTGCCGTCTAACTGTTGCAAAGCTAAATACATCGCTTTATCCGTTTTGGCACGTATCAAATCCATCACGGCCTCTGCCTGTGATAAATCGATTCGGCCATTTAGAAAAGCACGTTTCGTAAATTCGCCTGGTTCTGCCAAACGAGCGCCATTTTGCAAGACAAGTTGCAACACTTGATTGACTGACGTAATGCCTCCGTGACAATTAATCTCAACCACATCTTCTCTAGTAAAAGTTTTTGGCTCGCGCATAACGGAAACCATCACTTCATCAATGACACCATTATTTTTCGGATCAATGATATGTCCATAATGAATCGTATGACTCGGCACTTCCGCTAATTGTTTTTTCCCAGCTTGATAAACTTTATCTGCAACTGCTAATGCTTCGTCGCCTGATAGGCGAACAATTCCAATCGCACCTTCACCTGGTGGCGTTGAAACAGCTGCAATTGTATCAAATTCTAATGACAACAGACTCACTCCTTCTTATTTTTTTGCACCAAAAAAGTGCCCACTCCACCCCTTGGCTATAAATAGCTAGAAATGGATAAAGCACTTTGACTACTTTTATCGCTAATAAATATTTCAATAAATGATTAAATTGTAAGGTTAGAACATCTTTTTTTCAGATGTCAGTTGTTATGAATATAACGTTAAATCCATCGTTTGTCAATCCTAAAACCGCAATTTTTCAATCGCTTTTTTTGATTTTTCGTGGTCGAACCCAATGATTGACCCCTAATGCAATACCTGTGCCAATAAAAGTATCCAAAACACGTTCCATCGCATACCCAAAGGACTCATTTTCAGGAATCATAAAGATGATCGTTAAAAACGTGCCGCAAGCTCCTACTACACCTTCACGATGTCCAGTAGCTGAACAGCACGTAATCATCACCATCATCAAAAGTGGGATACAAACAAGCTGAACGATGACAACATTTCCAATCACTTCATATAATAAAATAACAATTACTGCAAAAATTGCTCCAAATGTATTTCCAACAATCCGGTGACGACCGAATTTTCGTGTATTTTCCATATCTTCTCTAAGTGCAAAAACAGCCGTTAACGTGGCAACTATTGGTGTTCCTCGATCAAAAATGGTGAAAATCAGCATACATAAAAAAACACTGATGCCTGTTTTAATTGTTCTCAAACCCATTTTAAACTTACTTAATTCAAACAGTTTCGTTCCCCATCCTTTATTAAAAACTTCACATACCTACTTGCTAAAATATACCCCTATTCATTTTCTTTGTCAAACCGCCTTTCAACAATAGAAAAAACTCACTTTCATTCTCTCTTTTGGTCGCCATGTGCTAAAATAGAAATGTAGAAATAACTAAACGAATAAAATTGAAACTATCTAAGAATGCGAGGATTAACTATGAATAAATTTTACGAAATTTATTTAGACTTGGAAAAAGCCATTCTAAATCAAACGTACCATGCAGGCACCCTGCTTCCAAGCGAAAATGATTTAGCAAAAGTCTATCATGTCTCACGAGAAACCATTCGAAAAGCCCTAGTACTACTGTTGGAAAATGGCTATATTCAAAAAAAACAAGGCAAAGGTTCCATTGTTTTAAACGTCAATCGTTTTGATTTTCCGGTTTCTGGTTTAACAAGCTTTAAAGAGCTCCATGATTCACAAAATTTGAAAAGTGAGACCATTGTGACTAAAAATTGTATCGAAAAAATCTCAAAAAAATTAGCGAACCACTTAAAAATTTCTCAAGATACCGAAATTATTTATGTCGAACGTCAACGTAAATTTAATCAAGAAGTGGTAATTTTAGACAAAGATTATTTGCTTACTTCAATTATCCCAGAACTGCCAACAGAGGCTGCTCAAAATTCGATTTACGATTATATTGAACATACCTTGGGATTAACAATCAGCTTTGCTCAAAAAGAAATCACCGTTGATCCGGCAACCAAAAAAGACCACGAATTAATGGACTTAAATGGAGATACTCATGTTGTCGTCGTTCGTAGCGATGTTTATTTAGAAGACACGACTCTCTTCCAGCATACAGAGTCTCGACATCGACTGGATCGTTTTCGTTTTGTTGAATTTGCGAGACGAAGAAGCCCAATGTAATTTCTTCTTATCAAACAAAAAAAGAGAAACTATTTCCCAGGAAATAGTTTCTCTTTTTTTATTTCTCTATATAAAACGCAATCGTTTCATAAGGTTCCAAATGAATCTTACTTGTTAACTTCCGTTTCTTCCCATTTCCAATCAAGTAACGACTCTCTTGATTGCTAAATTCCATTGGAATATCCACTGAAGTTGACTCGCCATAAAAATTATTTAATACAAGAACTTGTTCAGAATCCAATTCTCGGACGTAGCCATAAACACTTGGATGATCCATTAATAAGCTTCTATACGCTCCTTCTGAAATAACCTTCATCTCTTTGCGCAATTGAATCAAGCTTTGATAATAATTGAAAATTTGGCCCTCTTCGCGTTCTTTTTTCACATTAATCAGTGAATAATTATCTGCTACTTTTAACCAAGGTTTCCCCGTACTAAATCCTGCATTTTCTGTTTCATCCCATTGCATTGGCGTACGACTTGTATCTCTAGATTTCTCTTGGATAATGGCCATAATTTCAGCTTCAGATACGCCTTTTTTCTGTAATTCTGCATATGCATTATGGGTTTCAATATCAACATAGTCCTTAATATCTGCAAAATCGGGATTCAACATTCCGATTTCTTCCCCTTGGTAAATATAAGGAGTCCCGCGTAACAAATGAATGGTTTGAGCTAGCATTGTAGCTGTTTCAAAACGATAATGAACAGAATCACCAAAACGACTCAAGGCTCTTGGTTGATCGTGATTGTTCCAAAACAACGCATTCCAGCCATTTCCCTCTGACATTCCTTCTTGCCAATCATTCAAAATGGTTTTCAATTCCATAAAATCAAAAGGCATTAAGGACCACTTTTCACCATCTAAATAATCTACTTTTAAATGGTGAAAGCTAAAGGCCATCGACAATTCATTTCTATCTGGATTTGAGTACATCACACAATTGTCAATCGTTGTCGAAGACATTTCACCAACAGTTACGCTATCCTCTTCTTTACCAAAGCTGGCCTTATTTAGCTCCATTAAATACTCGTGAACAATTGGCTGATCTGTATACAGTGATTTGCCATTTCCTGTCAAATCATCAACTAGTTCTAACGGTTTGCCAATCACGTTCATTACGTCAAAACGGAAGCCTTTCACGCCTTTTTCAAGCCAAAAATTCACTACAGCAAACAGTTCTTCACGAACTGCCGGATTGTGCCAATTTAAATCAGCCTGTGTTCGATCGTATAAATTCAAGAAGTACTTTCCTGTCTCACCAAAAGGAGTCCAGCTCGGTCCGCCAAATTTTGACTCCCAATTTGTTGGCAAGCTTCCATCGGCTTTAGGTTCACGAATATAATAGTAATCCAGATACTTTTTATCTCCCGCTAACGCCTTCTGGAACCACTCGTGTTCAACCGAAGTATGATTTAAAACCATATCTAGCATAATTTCAATCCCTAATTTTTGCGTTTCTCTAACGAGTTCTTCAAAATCAGCCATTGTTCCAAATAAAGGATCAATCGCCAGATAGTTTGAAATATCATAGCCATTGTCATTTTGCGGTGAACAAAAGAATGGATTTAACCAGATCATATCCACTCCTAAATCAGATAAATAAGGAATTTTTTCAATCACTCCCCTTAGATCTCCGACGCCATCTCCATTTGAATCTTTAAACGATTTTGGATAAATTTGATAAATTACTTTTTCATGAAAATTACTCATACTAAACTCCATTTCTAAAACAGTTTATTTCTACGCTACAATTTTACCCGTTTCTTCATCGATTGGATCTAATTTATTGAAGACTCCATACTTACGAAAAGCAACGGTCAATCCAAATGGTACTACGATTGCAATCAACATACAAATGGCAAAAATTAGATAATACGGCGGTTGAATAGATAAGATACCCGGTAAACCACCAACACCGATTGACAACGCCGTTACATTAAACAATGTCGAAATCAATCCAGCTACACCTGAACCAATCATCGCTGCGATAAACGGATACACGTATTTTAAATTAATCCCAAAAATAGCGGGTTCTGTTACGCCTAGATAACATGAAATTGCTGCTGGAATCGAGATCTGTTCTTCTTCTTTATTGCCACGGTGTAAGAAAATAATTGCCAGTACAGCAGAACCTTGTGCAATATTTGAAAGTGCAATCATTGGCCAAAGGTTTGTTCCGCCAAAATCAGCTACCAACTGCAAATCAATCGCATTCGTCATATGATGTAAGCCTGTAATAACAAGTGGGGCATACAAGAAACCAAATAATGCACCGAACAACCAGTTAAAACTACTTGCTAAACCAGTGTTTACAATCATTGAAACAAAGCTACCAATTTTCCAACCGATTGGACCTAGTACAAGATGAGCCATTAGCACCGTTGGAACAAGTGAAAAGAATGGAACAAAAATCATCGAAACTGCTTGTGGAATAAATTTACGTAACCATATTTCAAGATACGCTAACATAAAACCAGCTAGCATTGCTGGAATAACTTGTGCTTGATAGCCAATCATATTCACTTGAGCAAAACCGAAGTCCCAGAATGGAATATCTTTAGCAGCCGTTTCTGCCACTGCATACGCATTTAATAGCTGTGGTGAGACCAATGTAATCCCTAATACAATCCCAAGAATTTGAGTGGTTCCCATCTTTTTAGCAATGCTCCATGTAATTCCTACTGGTAGGAAATGGAAAATCGCTTCGCCAATCAACCATAGAAAGCTATTCACACCATTCCAAAAGACCGAAGTTTCCACAATCGTTTTTCCATCCAAGAAACCCATCGGTACTTCACCAATCACATTACGAAATCCTAAAATCAAACCACCTACAATAATTGCTGGAATGATTGGTGAAAATATCTCAGCTAAAACAGCCATTGCTCGTTGAACGATGTTCATATTTTGTTTGGCAGCATTTTTAACTTGATCTTTTGAACCGCCTTCATTTCCGGATAATTTAACAAATTCATTATAAAACGTTGGAACATCATTCCCAATTATTACTTGGAATTGACCAGCTTGAGTAAAGGTTCCTTTAACGGTAGCGATTTTTTCAATTTTTTCTTTATCTGCAAGTGCGGGATCTACTAATACAAAACGCATTCTAGTTGCACAATGAGTGACTGCTGAAATATTCTCTTTTCCACCAATATCTTCTAACAACAACTGGGCATCTTTTTTGTAATCTGCCATCTTTTCTCCTCCTTAAAAATCTTTTCAACTTGTATATACAAGTTATTTTTATAGTTGAATTGTAACCCTTTTCTTTTTATTATGCAAGCGTTTTTCTTTCTTTTTTTAAAGACCTTTAAATTTTGCTAAATTTGACTACCTTCTGGATGCAGTTTTTTCTCGAAAGCGTTATAATGAAATTAACTATTACAAGGGACGGGGGATTCCATGCACGATTCGTTAATTACCAAAAAAGTAATTGCACATTCATTGAAAGAATTGATGGAAACCATACCTTTTCAAAAAATTTCAATTCGAGATATTATGACCCACTGTGACATCAGACGTCAAACTTTCTATTATCACTTTCAAGATAAGTATGAGTTACTTGCTTGGATCTACAATCAAGAAGCTAGTGAAAACATTGAAGATTATTTAGATTACGAGCATTGGACAAAGGTCATTACAAGACTTTTTGAATACTTAGCTGAAAATAAAACCTTCTATAACAATGCATTAGCCATTACTGAACAAAATTCTTTCGATCGGTATTTTTTTGACCATACACAAAACTTGCTCCTTAAAATTATTACGGATATGATGGCGCAGCAACAAATCGAACTACCTGAAGAGACGTTAACTTTTTTTAATGCGTTTTACAGTCACGCATTTGTAGGAACTGCTAAAGATTGGTTGATGCACGGCTGTCCTGTCCCTCCACGAGAACTTTCTGAAAATATCCAATTAATTGTAGAGGATTCTTTTTTATCCACTTTAAAACGATATGAAAAACAAAAAAATAACCATTAAGCATTAAAATTATGCTTAATGGTTATTTTTTTACCAGCCATACGCTTCAACAGGTTCTTTCAACCAGTCTAACCAACAGTCGTCTTCTACTTTCAAAAAGGTCAATGACAAACCTTTCATATCATAAGAAGTCATATAATTTCCAACTTTTTTGAAAACAACTTTGATTCCTTCTAATTCTAGTAGACGTCGAACATCGTTAGTAAAAATATACAACTCCATTAAAGGCGTTCCGCCTAATCCATTGACCATCAACGCAAATTGATCGCCTTTTGCTAATGGATAATGGTTTTTTAATTTATTTACCAGTTCAATTGCCAAACGTTCTGAAGAATGCAACTTTTCAATGCGATAGCCTGGCTCTCCATGAATTCCAACTCCAAAAGACAGTTCATCTTCTGCTAATTGAAATTGGGCTTGATGTTCTTTTGAAACTACTGCTGGCGACAAAGCTAAACCTAATGTATTGCTAGCTCGTACTACTTTTTCTCCTAATGTTTTTAAATCCTCTAACGACAAGCCACTTTCCGCTGCAGCTGCCAAAATTTTGTGTACAAATACTGTTCCAGCAACTCCACGCCGTCTTTTTTGAAAGCTATTTTCTTCTAATGAACAATCGTCGTTTACAATAACATACGCCACTTGATGGCCTTGGTCCATTGCTAAGAGACGTCCTGCTAGGAAGCTTTCAACATCTTTTTCAAAATTTTTAATAATCAGTAAAACGCCTGCTCCTTGGTCAGAAACAAGGATTCCCTGAAAAACTTCTTCTGGAGTTGGGGGAACAAAGATGGGGCCACATACCGCGGCTGCCAACATTCCTTTTCCAACAAATCCGGTATGAGCAGGTTCATGTCCACTTCCGCCGCCACTTACAACTGCAACGTTCCCTTTAGAACGCGTTTTACGATAAATCACTCCAGTTCCAGGCAGTCGATCTAGCTTTTCTTCATGAGCGTAAACGATCCCATTTAACATTTGAGTGACCATTTTTTCTGGTCGATTAACAATTTTTTTCATTTTAATCCTCTATTCTCGCTGTAACTTTTATTTTGAACGAGTAAACTATTCTAGACCATCTTATCACAAATCGTACTTTTTATAGAAGGCTTTTTCTGTATTTTTGTAGGATTAAAAAGTTCATTTTCTATTTACAAAAATAAATTTGTTGGCGGTTGCGTACTTGCAACTACCAGCAAATTTATTTTATTCTATTTCAAGTTGTTTTTAGTGATTTTTTTTGTAGTCGCTCCCAATTTTATCTGCTGCCATAATGGCTGATGCAACATCATTAACAGTGATTGGGAATGGCATAGAATGGATGGACTCTTCAGGAATACAAGCTTTTTCAGCAACTGAGATAGCTTCTTCCATTGTAATAGATTCAACTCCGATATCTGCTAAGCAGACAGGTAGGCCAATTGATAATGAGAAATCTAACACTTCATGTAGTTCTTCAATTGGTGCATTTTCTAATACTAATTGCGCAATTGCGCTAAAGGCCACTTTTTCACCATGGAAATAATGATGCGTTCCTTCTAAGGCAGTCAATCCGTCATGAATCGCATGAATCGCTGCTAAACCAGCACTTTCAAAGCCTAAGCCTGATAATAAAATGTTTGTTTCAACAATATTTTCTAAAGCAGGTGTTACAAGGTTATTGTCACAAGCAATTTTTGCATTGTAGCCATTTTCAAGTAGCATTTCATAACATAATTTTGCCATCATTAAAGCTGCATTTGTTCCTTTAGCTGGTGGGCATTCTCCTGTTCGTGCGCCACATGGCAAGCCTGCATTTACATTTGAGAAGGAGTTTGACGTTGCACGTGCTTCAAAATAAGTAGAAAGTGCGTCTCCCATTCCGGCTACTAAAAAGCGTGTTGGGGCATTGGCAATAATTTTCGTATCTACCATGACTACGCTTGGGCTTTGTTTGAAGTATGCGTAATCGTCGAATTCGCCTTCTGGAGTATACAATACTGCGGAATGACTCGTTGGTGCATCTGTTGCCGCAATTGTTGGAACAATAATCAACGCTTCACCTTCCGCAACACATTTTGCAGTGTCAATTGCTTTACCGCCACCTAAACCAATCACACAGTCACAGTTGTGTTCTTTAGCAAATTCTTGTAAGCGAGCTACTTCTTGTCTTGAACATTCGCCGTTAAAATGGCTTGGAATGATTTCAATGTTAAATTTTTCAGTTGTTTGGTCTAATTGTGCTTGTACACGGTTGATATCGTCTTGATGGGCAATTAATAGTGCTGATTTTCCGAAAGTAGAAACGAAATAGCCTAAATTAAGAATTTCGTCCTCTCCTTGTACATACTTTGTTGGTGAAATAAATGCTTTTCTCATTGTTCTTACCTCCATAGTTTTCATTTATTTAGAATGCGCCTCAATTGAGACGCAGTGTCTACAGTATTTATTTAATTTTCATCGGATCAATTTGTTCTTTAATCATCTCTAAGGATGCATCGGCTTGAATCAAGGCTGCCGCCGTATAGCTACTTTCTAGAAAAGCTGTATCAAATAGATGAACTTCTTTGTCTGTCATTTCCATTACCATTTCTAAATTCATTTTGGCACTACCTAAATCATAGAAAGCTAATAAAATTTCAGCTTCATTAGCGTCAAAAGCTGTTTGGATTTTTTCAAAGCTCGTTCCAACTTCATTCTCATCCGTTCCGCCAGCAGAGGTAATCGATACATCCTTTGCCACTTCTCGCATTAAGCGAACGACTCCTTCTGCAATTTGAGGAACATGTGAAACGACAACAACACCTAGTTTACTCATTGAAAAACACCTGCTTTCAACATTGCTTCAAATAAATATCCACTTGACATTGCTCCTGGATCAATATGCCCAATTGAGCGATCGCCAAGATATGATGCGCGACCTTTTGTAGCTTTAATTTCTTTTGTCCCTTCAACAGCATCTTGAATAACTTTAGAAGTTAGTTCGTTTTTTTGTACTGCTTCAACAACAGGTTGCCAAACGTCTACCATTGTTTTTTCGCCAACTTCAGCCTTGCCACGTTTTTGAATTCCAGCCAAACCAGCAGCCAAGAGCTCCCCTAAATCATCTGTTTCTCCAGCAGCTTTTGCCATACTGATGAACGCTGAACCATATAAGGGACCTGACGCGCCTCCCACTTTACTAACTAATGTCATACCCGTTAATTTGAAAATATCTACCAACGTTGTTGGATTTTTTTCAGCAATAACCTCTTTTACGGCCGTTGTACCACGAGCCATATTCATACCGTGGTCTCCGTCGCCAATTGGGGTGTCCAATTCACTTAAATACTCTTTGTTTTGATTAACCTCATCTGTAAATAAGTCTAACCAGGTTTTTACAGTTTCTACATTCATTTTTATTTCCTCCTACCAAGCAATTGTATTTGTTTTATAAATTAAATTTTCTAGCCATTTAGAATCTTCTAATTTTACTAATGTTAACGATAAACCAGCCATATCGATTGCAGTCATGAAATCGCCCACTTTTTTAAATTCAACCACTATTCCTTCTTCATCTAGTAATTGGCGAACATCATTTGTAAAAATATATTGTTCCATTAAAGGTGTGCTGCCTAAGCCGTTAACTAATAGTGCGAAATGATCGCCTTTTTTCCAATCGAAGGCTGCTTTTAACTTCATTACTAATTCTTTTGCTAACTCTTTTGAAGGAGCGATTTTTTCTCTGCGGTAACCAGGTTCACCGTGAATACCCACACCAAATTCAATTTCATCATCTGCTAAAACAAAGCCTGGCTTCCCTACCTCAGGAACAGTTGCACCTGTTAAGGCTACTCCAATGGTTTTGATTTGTGGAACCAATTTATCAGCCATTGCTTTAATTTCTGATAAACTTGCACCTTGATCAGCTGCAGCGCCTAAAATTTTATGAACTAAAACAGTCCCTGCAACTCCACGTTTTCCTGCCGTATAGGTACTATCTTCCACTGCAATGTCGTCATCTACAATAATAAAATCAACTTCAATATCTTCCATCTCAGCTAACTCTTTTGCCATATCGAAATTCATCACGTCACCAGAATAATTTTTAATGATTAAAAAGACGCCGGCTCCTTGATCAGCTGCTTTGATTCCTTCTAAAATTTGATCAGGAGTTGGTGATGTAAAAACTGCCCCACAAACTGCTGCTGATAACATTCCTTGACCGACAAAACCTGCATGTGCTGGTTCATGTCCGCTTCCGCCTCCACTAATTAACCCAACATGTCCCTTCGTTTGATTTTTCGCTACGATGATTCCGCTTTCATTGATACGTTCAACTAAATCTCCATGTGCATAAGTCAACCCGTCCAACATTTCGTCTACTACTGCTGTCGCGTCATTTATTATCTTTTTCATTATTTATCCGCACCCTTCGTTTGTTTTCTACATGCTTACTATATCGCGAAAACGTTTTCTTTTAAACGGACAAAATTTCTAATGTGTCCGTTTGTTCAGTTTATAACATTTTTAAACCTTCACAAAATAGACTTTTTTTAATGAATTATCTTTATTTGCTCATAGTTTATCTTGCTTATTTAAAAGGATTCGACTATGATAATTGAGAACGATTATCAATTACATTTAAAACGGAGTGACTTTATGGAACAAGATGAACCACATTCAATTAGTCAACTAATTCAAAGTAGAAGGACGATTCGAAAGATTTTACCCGATGCTATCCCTCTAGAGCTAATTTATACTATTTTAGAAATAGCTTCTTTTGCACCTTTCCATTCAAAAAAAGAACCTTGGGAAGTTTTACTTATTTCAACAGAATCAGAACGCCAACTATTTTCAACAGCAATCCTTGAAAGTTACACACGTTTAGGGGTGTGGGATTCTTACGATCAATCAGCCTTAGATAAAACAAAACGCAAAGTCTATGACTATTTTGCTGAAGTGCCCGTCAGCATCGTTGTTTCTGTTCCATTAGAAGCTGATCAAAAGACTTCATTGGAAGCCATTTCTGCTACCGCTGCATTTATTCAAAATATCCAACTTGTCGCTTGGGATAAATCAATCGGCGTAACTTGGCGAACCACACCTAATATTTTTGACTCAACATTCGCTGAAGCATTACGAATTGATTCCACCCGGAAAATTGTTGCAACTCTTCATTTAACTAAAATAAAACCAGCGTCAACAAAAATAAAAGCAAAACGTAGTCCTCTTAGCGAATGGGTGACTACTTTAGAAAGTGTGAGAAATAATGAAACATAAAAACTATCTTTTAATTCTAATTGCCTTGATTGTAGCAATTTTTCTTTCTATCATTTACTCTACGTCCATCGGTCAAGTTGACATTCCTTTCGACCAATCTTGGAACATCTTTCTCTCTAAAATCTCAAATGGTTCCGTTGGATCATTAGATCATTTGGACAATCAATCTTACATCACGATTATTTGGCAATTGCGATTGCCTCGAGCATTATTTGCTTTATTAGTTGGAATGGGCTTAGCCGTTAGCGGAACGATTATGCAGGCTATTGTTCAAAACCCATTAGCAGATCCTTATATTTTAGGGATTTCGTCTGGTGCTTCTTTAGGAGCAACGTTTGTGATTCTTTTAGGAGTCGGAAGTGGTGCCTTATTTGCACAGGTTGGTGTTGCTTTTGGCGCCTTTATTGGAGCAATTATTGCCTCTTTTGGTGTTTTATTATTAGCTAGTTTTGGCGGACGCATTACATCAATCAAATTGCTGTTGTCAGGCATGGTCATTAGTTCGTTATTAAGTGCTTTTTCCAGTTTAATCGTTTATTTTGCAAACAACGCTGAAGGCATTAAGACCATCACCTTTTGGTCAATGGGCAGTCTTGCTTCTGCTAGTTGGGATAAATTACCCATTCTTTCTGTACCAGTACTGTTAAGCTGTCTCTTCTTCCTCTTCCAACATCGAATTTTAAATACTATGTTGCTTGGAGACGAGGCTGCCATTACACTTGGAATCGAGCTTGGAAAATATCGAAAAATCTATCTAGCTTTAGCTTCTCTTCTAACAGGGACGGTTGTCGCCTATTCTGGAATGATTGGCTTTGTAGGGCTCATTATACCTCATTTAGCCAGAGGACTCTTTGGAGCAAATCATAAACGTCTTTTGCCGATGGTTTTACTGATTGGGTCATTATTTATGATTTGGGCCGATATTCTTGCTAGAATTCTAATTAAAAATGTGGAAATTCCAATTGGAATCATTACTTCAGTCATTGGCGCACCTCTTTTTATCTATATTATTATCAAAAAAAATTATCAATTTGGAGGTTAAATACGATGACACAATTAGTCGCTCAGAACATATCCGTTCGGATTGGTAAAAAAGACATCGTCAAAGACATTACTCTTCGAGTTGATCATCAACAATTTGTTGGCGTGATTGGAGCAAATGGGTGCGGAAAATCTACCTTACTAAAAAGTCTTTATAAGAGTATTAAACCCGAAAAAGGCCGTGTCTTTTTAGATGAATTAGATGTTTTAAAGGCGTCCAATAAGATCGTTGCAAAACATGTATCTGTCGTTAGCCAATTCAATGAAATGAGCTTTGATTTAAGTGTTGAACAGATTGTTCTTTTAGGCCGTACTCCGCATAAAAAGTTATTAGAGTCTGATACAGAAGCTGACTATCAGATAGTAGAACAGGCTTTAGCACAGACTAATCTGCTACAATACCGAAATCGTAGCTTTCTATCCTTATCTGGTGGGGAGAAACAACGCGTGATCTTAGCTAGAGCGATTGCTCAACAGCCTCATTTTATTATTCTTGATGAACCTACAAATCACTTAGATATCCGTTACCAACTGGAATTATTAAACAACGTAAAAAAAATGAAAATTGGCGTTCTTGCAGCGCTTCATGATTTGGAAATGGCAGCTTCTTACTGTGATTACCTCTACGCAATGAAAGATGGCGAAGTCATCGCTAAAGGAACTCCTGAAGAATTGCTGACTGGTGAGCTGATAGAAGAACTTTATCAAGTTCAGTGCCAAACATTTATCAATCCAATTACTAAAAAAATGGGTTTTTCCTATTTTAGTAACTAACTAGGAGGAATAAAAATGAAAAAAACAATATTAATCGGTTCAATAGTTACTTTAAGTCTACTTGTTGCTGCTTGTGGAACGAAAGAAAATCAAACTCAGGAAAATTCTTCCTCAAAAGAAAATTATCCTGTAACCATTAGTAATTACGCCAAAGCTGAAGGCTCAACAAAATGGAAAACAAAAGAAGAAACCTTCCAAGAAGCTCCTCGCAAGGTAATGGCAAATACAAAACCTGCTGCTGAACTTTTATTGCATTTAGGCTTAGAAGACAAGATTGTTGGAGTTGGAGCTGATTTTGGACAACCAGATAAAGCAGTCGAAAAAATCTATAAAAAATTGCCAATTTTATCAAAAGACTATGTAGGAAAAGAAGTGACTTTAGGAACAGATCCAGACTTTGTTTACGGGCGTGCCGGATTGTTTGATAATAATGAATGGGGCGTTGGGACAGTGGATTCCTTAAATGCTAGCGGCATTCGTACCTATCTTTTAGAATCTTCTGTAACAGGAGGGACGTTTAACTCTATCTACCAAGATATCGACAATTTAGGAAAAATTTTCAACGTGGAGGCAAAAGCAAAAGAATTTTCTGATGAAATAAAAGCCAAAGAATCGAAGCTCACAACTTCTTTACAAAAAATCGATAAAAGACAAACCTTTGCTTACATCCATACGATGGATCCTACTGAAATTTCAATTTATTCTGCTCATGATGAAAGTTTCTTTAATGATATCTTCAATCTAATTAAATTGGACAATGTCTACAAAGATGAAAAAGGAGACATCAGCATTGAAACGCTCCTTGAAACAGATCCAGATATCCTTATTTTTCCAATTTGGGAAGATGGCGCGGATGTTGCTAAAATCAAATCAGGGTTTTATGCAAATCCTAAACTAGCCAATATGAAAGCTATTAAAACCAAACAAGTTTATGGCGTTGATTATAATTACCTGTTTGGTTATGGGTATCAAAGTTTAGATGGTATTGAAAAATTAGCATCCGAAATTTATCCCTCTTTATTTAACTAAACAAAAAAAACCTCCGCAACCAAAATTTTCTTGGTTGTGGAGTTTTTTTGCTTAAAGTCGTTTTTTAGCAGGTTCAACAACTAAATATCGATGAGGCTCATTGCCCTCTGAATGTGTGCTCACTTGACCATCTTTACTTAAATAAAAATGAATTTGCTTGCGTTCAAAAGCTGGCATTGGTTCTAGAAAAACAGGTTGGTTGGTACGCAATACTTTTTCTGCCGTACGTTCTGCTAGCTGTTTTAGAATCATTTCACGACGTTCACGATAATCGCCAACGTTCACAATTGCCGTTAACTTACTCTTAGCATGTCGATGCACAAGAACTTGTGTCAACGCCTGTAACGCATTCAAAACTTTACCGTGTTTGCCAATTACTAAACCTGGCTTTTCAGTTTTTACATGGAAAATAATTTTATCTTCAACGAGTTCTTCTTCAATGGTTGCATCTGCACCAATTTGTACCAAAATATCAACTAGGTATTTTTTTGAGGTTTCGATTGCAACCGTGTCGTTTCGCTGTTCTAACTGAAGTTCTTTTGCTGGCATTTCTTCATTAACTACTAGATCTTCCAAAAGAGGTTCTTGCGTTTCTTGTTTTTTTGAGGCAATCGTTGATTTAATTTCTACGATTGCCTCTTTCTTTCCAAAACCAAAGAGTCCTTTTTTACCTTCTGAAATAATGGTGATGCGCGCATCACTTCGAGTAATTCCCAATTGATCTAATCCAATTGCAATTGCTTTTTCAACAGTTTCTCCACTTGCAGTGTATTGTTCCACCTGTCTTCCCCCCATTTCTTTTGTCGATTCCCTATTAAACAAACTAATTATTTTTTCTTATTTTTTTTCTTTTTCGGTTTTATTGCTTTTTCTAAGGCTTTTTGACGATCGCGTTCTGCTTGTACTTTTTCATCACGTTCTTTTTTAATTTTAAATGGATTATTCAATAGTAAGGTTTGACCTACTGAAAAAGCATTTCCGACTACCCAGTAAAGAGACAGTGCACTTGGTAATGTAACCCCCATAAATAAAATCAACGCTGGCATCGTGTACAACATGGCGCTTGTCATTGAGTTTGATTCGGCTTGACTCATGGTTGAAAGCTTTGTTGTAGCAAATGTTAACACCGCTGCTAAGACTGGCAAAATAAAATACGGGTCACGTTCCCCTAGGTTCATCCATAAGAAATGACCGGCTTTTAAAACCTCTGTACGACTGATAGCTTGATACAATGCCATTAAAACAGGCATTTGAACCAACATTGGCAAACAACCCATCGCTGGATTTACGCCTGCTTCAGAGTACAATTTTTGTGTTTCTTCTCTTAATTTATTTTGTGTTTCCGTGTCTTTTGATGCGTATTGTTTTTGCAACGCTTTTAATCGCGGTTGCATATCACTCATTTTACGTGTACTTTTCATTTGGTGGTGCATCAAGGGTAATAAAATAATTCGAATCAGAATGGTAAATGAAATAATTCCTAAACCATAGCTTCCAAAGAATAGATTTGATAATCCCGTAATTGCTCTTGAGAAATTCCAAACAATGTAATGGTCCCAAAATCCTGTACTACTTGCATCAATCGAACCTGTTTTCCCACACCCAGTTAAGACAGCCATTAACAGCACTGAACTAACCAATATAAGTAATCGCTTACGTTTACTCACATCAATTCCCTCACTTCTATAGTAGATAGTTATTTTTTAGTTTAACATTTTAGCTAGTTTTAGCACATGTGTTAAGCTCTTTTTGACTTCTTTTGTTGTCATTTTTGCAGCAGGAATCCGAGCAATTACAATAAAGTCTTTGTCTTGTTTTAAATTTGGCTTTAATTCTGTAATACTTTGTCTGATTTTACGCTTAACTGCATTTCTAGTCACTGCATTTCCAACTTTTTTTCCAACGGACAGCCCCACTCTAAAATGAGCTTGCTCTTTTTTTTCTAACACATAAATCACAAATTGGCGATTTGCTGTAGAAACTCCATTATGAAAAACTTTTTGGAAATCAGCTTCCTTTTTGACACGATAGGTCTTTCTCATAAAACAACCTCTCATCTCTTGCATTTTTCTGAAAAAAAAAGATTTTTAGGTCTTTTTTTTAGATTTTTTATAAAATTTACTAAAGAAAAAAGACCACTGAGACGTTCAGTGATCTATGCAGACAATACGTTTCTTCCTTTACGGCGTCTACTTTGTAATACTCTACGTCCGTTTTTTGTACTCATACGTTTACGGAAACCGTGTACTTTTTGACGTTTACGTTTTTTAGGTTGGTAAGTTCTTTTCATTCGTGATACACCTCCTGTAAAAACTATCTCTTAGTTGCTTCTAAATTTTATATCATCACAAGACAGTCTTGAATATTATAACGAAGATAAAATAGCCTTGTCAAGTACAACATGCCTATTTTTATTAACTCACTCAAATATAATAGCATAAATAGGCGTAATAAGAAACCTATTTTTAGAATATTTGTTGTAAAGTTGTGGATTTTTTTGTATCCCATTGTTTTAGAGGATTTTATTTTACTTAAAAAAAGGTCTTTTTCTTCTCTGAAATAAAATTTTAGTCTTCAAAAAAGAATCCACAATTCCGTTTTTTTATCCACAGCCTTGTAGAATAACTTTTTTTCGGTTTAAGTTAATAAAAAGATATATTTCAGTTATCCACAATTCAACAACATGTGTATAGCAATTTTCCTATTTCCTGTTAACTTTGTGGATAACCCGTGGAACAATTGATATCAATAGACTTAACCCTTTATGTTTATCCACAATTAAAAATAAACTTGGAATTAAAAAAAGTTATCCACTGTATTTTTTAAGCTTGTGGATAACTTTTAAACACCTCATGAATAAACTTTCAACAGATTCTAACTACTTGTGGAAAACTTTCCAATAAAATGCTAAAATAAAAAAGACACATTTATAAAGGAGGTTCATTTTTGTGGATGACTTACAGAACCTATGGAGCTACTTAAAGGAAAAGTTTAAAGAATCACTTTCCAAAGTCAGTTATGATACATGGATTGAAAGTGCACATCCAATTCGTATCACTGACCAAAATATTATTATTGAAGTTCCTTCATCCTTACACAAAGAATACTGGGAAAATAATTTAGCCACTCGAATCGTTGAAAATATTTATGAATATTCGAGCCGTGAAATTTCACCATTATTTATCATTAAGAATGAACAAGATCCAAATGAAACAACTGTGCTTAGAAAAAGTGACTCTTTTGCAAAAAATTCACCCGTGCGAAAAGATGCTCAATTAAATGATAAGTATACATTTGATACCTTCGTTATTGGAAAAGGCAATCAAATGGCCCACGCAGCTGCCCTCGTTGTCGCTGAAGAACCAGGTACTATTTATAATCCTTTATTTTTCTATGGTGGTGTCGGCTTAGGCAAAACCCATTTAATGCATGCGATTGGTCACCAAATGTTGTTAATCAATCCAGATGCAAAAGTAAAGTATGTCAGTAGCGAGACCTTTGCCAACGATTTTATCAATTCCATCCAAACTAAATCACAAGAGAAGTTCAGAAATGAATACCGCAGTGTTGATTTATTATTAGTGGATGATATCCAGTTTTTTGCAGATAAAGAAGGAACACAAGAAGAATTTTTCCATACGTTTAATGCGCTTTATGACGAACGTAAACAGATCGTTCTAACAAGTGATCGTTTGCCAAACGAAATTCCTAAATTACAAGAACGTCTTGTATCACGCTTTGCGTGGGGCTTGTCGGTTGACATTACGCCTCCTGATTTAGAAACACGAATTGCGATTTTACGCAAAAAAGCTAATGCAGAACGTTTAGAAATTCCAGGAGATACGTTAAGTTATATCGCTGGTCAAATCGATTCAAATATTCGCGAACTTGAAGGAGCTTTAGTCCGGGTTCAAGCCTATGCGGCAATTGAAAGTCGTGATATTTCAACTAGTTTAGCTGCCGATGCGTTAAAGAGCATCATTCCTTCAGGTAAACCTGCCACTTTATCGATTTTAGAAATTCAAAGCACCGTTTGCAAATACTATCAAATTGCCTTAAGCGATTTAAAAGGAAAGAAACGAGTTAAGTCAATCGTTGTTCCTAGACAAATTGCAATGTATCTTTCAAGAGAGCTCACTTCTAATTCACTTCCAAAAATTGGAGCCGAATTTGGTGGCAAGGATCACACAACGGTGATTCATGCTTATGAAAAAATCGAACATGCTTTAACGAAGGATGAAGAATTGCGTCGTGATATTGAGGAAATCAAAAATAAATTAAAATCCTAATTTTTATAAATGGTATAAACAATTCTGAAATAATTAATTTTTTTATAGTTGGTATATCATTTTCTAGGCGAATTCCACTTATTATGCAAAAAAGGATTTGTGGATAACTTCTAAAGTTGTCTCGACTTTTTCCACAACTTATACACATGTGGAAAACTTAGTGTCTCTAAGGCTCCTTATTCTTTTCCACAGTATTAACAGGCCCTACTACTATTACTATCTTATTTATTAAATAAATTAAACTAATTTTGGAGGTACAATTAAAATGAAATTTTCAATTAAACGAAGTGAATTTTTAAAAAGTTTAGCTGATGTACAAAGAGCTATTTCATCAAGAACAACCATTCCAATTTTGACTGGGATTAAAATTCAAGCTTCTGAAGAAGGCTTAACGTTAACCGGAAGTGATTCTGATATTTCCATTGAAGCCTTTATTCCTGTCGAAGATGAAAAAAATAATTTAACCATCGATCAAGCAGGTAGCATTGTCTTGCAAGCACGTTTCTTTAGTGAAATTGTAAAAAAACTTCCTGATGAAATGATGCAAATTGAAGTTCTTGACCATTTCCAAACGTTAATTACTTCTGCAAATGCTTCTTTTACAGTTAATGGATTAGATGCAAATAACTATCCACATTTGCCAGTCATCGATACGCAAGAAACCTTTTCGTTGCCAATTAATTTATTTAAACAAGTTATTGGACAAACGGTTATTGCTATTTCAACTCATGAAAGTCGCCCTATTTTAACGGGGGTTAATATGGTCATTGAAAATGGCAAATTGCTAGCAGTGGCTACCGACAGTCATCGTTTAAGTCAACGAATTATTCCACTTGAAGTAAGCTCAGCATTAGCAGATCAAAAATACAACATTATCATTCCAGGAAAAAGTTTGATTGAATTGTCAAGAACGTTAGATGAACGTCATGAAAACATTGAAATGATGATTACAGAAAATCAAGTTTTATTTAAAACTGAAAATATGTATTTCTATTCTCGCTTGTTAGAAGGGTATTACCCAGATACAGCTCGTTTGATTCCTGAATCTGCTGCAACAGAAATTGTTTTTAACGCAAGCTCATTATTAGGTTCCATTGAACGCGCGTCATTGCTATCTCACGAAGGAAAAAATAACGTTGTTAAAATTTCAATTTCACCTGAATTAGTTGAGATTTCTGGAAATTCGCCAGATGTTGGGAATGTAAAAGAAGAATTAGCTTATATTTCAGTTGAAGGTGAGTCGATTGATTTATCGTTCAATCCAGATTATATGAAAGATGCTTTAAGAACTTTTGGTCAAACGGATATCCGAATTAAATTTACATCACCTGTTCGTCCCTTTATTTTGGTTCCAAGTGAAGACAATCAGAACTTTATCCAATTGATTACTCCAGTTCGTACATTTTAAAAATAATTAAAAATCTTCATTTTCTGAATTTTTATTTGGAAAATGGGGATTTTTTACATATCATCAATTAAAATAGCCCTTATTTTTCGTTTTAAGCTTTTTTTGATGGTTTAAGGTCTTTTTGAGTTTTTCGAACAAAATGCGAATAACCTATGAAAATTCCCTAATTTATTTGTAAAGTCGTTAAAAAAAGAGTATAATGTTCTTATACAGATTAAAAAAATTGCGTGGATTGGCAGACCATCCACGCTTATTTTATTGAAAAGCAGGTGAATCAAGTGAAACAAGCCGTTTTAATTGATAGTGAATTCATTACACTGGGCAAACTTTTAAAGCATATCGATGTAATTAGCAGTGGTGGGATGGCAAAGTGGTATTTAGCTGAGCACACTGTTTTATTGGATAATGAAATTGAAAATCGTCGAGGAAAGAAAATTTATCCAGGATCAGTAGTTGAAATTCCAGAAGTCGGCAGCTTTTTTGTACAATCAGAAAAAGTGACGACCGAGGAAGAACTGTAATGCATTTAGAAGAAATTAAATTAGCTAATTATCGCAATTATGAAACAGCTGATGTGTCCTTTTCAGAAGGAATCAATGTTTTTCTTGGAGAAAATGCCCAAGGAAAAACGAATTTGATGGAGGCCATCTATGTTTTAGCAATGACAAGAAGTCATCGGACTTCAAATGATAAAGAGTTAATTCACTGGCAAGAAGACTTTGCTCGTTTAACAGGGCGTATTCAAAAGAAAAATACTTCTTTTCCGTTAGAAATTACGATTTCAAGCAAAGGAAAAAAAGCCAAATTTAACCACTTAGAGCAAAAAAAACTCAGTGATTATATTGGGAAGTTAAACGTTATTTTATTTGCTCCAGAGGATTTGTCGCTGGTAAAGGGATCGCCTTCTGTTCGTAGAAAATTTTTAGACATGGAAATGGGACAAATGAGCCCAATCTATTTACATCATTTGGTGAATTATCAGCATATCTTAAAGCAACGAAACAATTACCTAAAACAATTGATGCTAAAAAAAGCGAAGGATTTAACCTTTCTTGAAGTGCTAACCGAGCAACTGGCTACTCATGGTGCAGCTATTTTGCAAGAACGCTTTTTGTTTGTTCAAAAATTAGAAAGCTGGGCAAAACCAATCCATGCTGAAATATCCAGACAAAAAGAAGAATTACAAATTGAGTATCAATGTACTATCACGGCCACCGACAAGGCGGATAAAGATCAACTTTATTTGGATTTATTAGCGGCCTTTGAAAAAGTAAAAAAACGCGAATTAGATCAAGGCAGCACATTAGTTGGGCCTCACCGCGATGATTTGAAATTTATAGTCAATCAACAAAACGTGCAGACGTATGGTTCCCAAGGTCAGCAACGGACAACAGCCTTAAGCGTTAAGCTGGCAGAAATTGATTTGATGAAAGAAATGACAGATGAGTATCCCTTGCTTTTATTAGACGATGTATTGTCAGAATTAGATGACGAACGTCAAACGCACTTACTAAAAGCAATTGAAAATAAAGTTCAAACTTTTTTAACCACTACTAGTTTGGATGGAATCAAGAAAAATATGTTAGAAGCACCTCGTGTTTTTCACGTAACAGATGGTCATGTAGAAATGGAGAGTGAATAAACGTGTCTGAAGAAATTAAAGATATGAAGGCATTAGCACAAGAATATGATGCTAGCCAAATTCAAGTTTTAGAAGGTTTAGAAGCGGTTAGAAAACGTCCTGGGATGTATATTGGTTCAACTAGTGGACAAGGTCTGCACCATTTAGTTTGGGAAATCGTTGATAACTCAATTGATGAGGCATTAGCTGGTTTTGCAACTGAAATCAAAGTCATTATTGAAGAAGATGACAGTATCACCGTTATCGATGATGGACGCGGAATTCCAATCGGGATTCAAGCAAAAACAGGTCGTCCAGCCGTTGAAACAGTTTTTACAGTCTTACATGCAGGTGGTAAGTTTGGCGGAGGCGGATACAAGGTTTCTGGCGGACTTCACGGGGTAGGTTCTTCTGTTGTAAATGCGTTATCAAGTGTTCTTGACGTTAAAGTTTACAAAGATGGTCAAATCCATTACCAAGAATTCCATCAAGGAAAAGTGGTCGATGATTTAAAAGTAATCGGTGAAACAGAACGTCACGGAACAACTGTCCATTTTATTCCAGATCCAACAATTTTTACGGAAACAACAACTTTTGAATTTGAAAAATTATCTACTCGTGTTCGTGAATTGGCGTTCTTAAACAAAGGCTTGAGAATTTCTATCGAAGATAAACGTGCGGAACATGAAACTTTACGTGAATTCCATTATGGAGGTGGAATCAAGAGTTATGTTGAACACTTAAACCACAATAAAAATGTATTATTTGATGAACCTATTTACATTGAAGGCGAACAACAAGGAATTGTTGTGGAAGCTGCAATGCAATATACAGACGGCTACCATACAAGTTTATTGAGTTTTGCTAACAACATTCACACCTACGAAGGCGGTACACACGAGTCTGGATTTAAAACAGCTTTAACTCGTGTCATCAATGATTATGCACGTAAAAATAAATTGATGAAAGAAAACGAAGAAAACTTAACGGGTGAAGATGTTCGTGAAGGATTGACAGCTGTTGTCTCAATCAAACATCCAGATCCACAATTTGAAGGTCAAACGAAAACTAAGTTAGGAAATTCAGAAGCGCGTACTATTACGGATCGTCTATTTTCTGCTCATTTCGATAAGTTCTTGATGGAAAACCCACAAGTAGCTCGTCGCGTTGTTGAAAAAGGGATTTTAGCTTCAAAAGCTCGTTTAGCTGCTAAAAGAGCCCGTGAAGTAACCCGTAAAAAGAGTGGCTTAGAAATCAGTAATTTACCAGGTAAATTAGCCGATTGTTCAAGCAAAGATCCTAAAATCAGCGAAATTTTTATTGTCGAAGGAGATTCAGCCGGCGGTTCTGCTAAACAAGGTCGTTCACGCTTATTCCAAGCGATTTTACCGATTCGTGGGAAAATCTTAAACGTAGAAAAAGCTTCCCTAGACAAAATTTTAGCAAACGAAGAAATTCGTTCGTTATTTACGGCAATGGGGACAGGATTTGGTGGCGATTTTGATATTTCCAAAGCACGTTACCACAAGCTTGTCATCATGACCGATGCCGATGTCGATGGCGCGCATATCAGAACCTTGCTATTAACTTTGTTCTATCGCTATATGCGTCCAGTCGTTGAAGCAGGTTATGTTTACATTGCACAACCACCTTTGTATCAAGTTCGACAAGGGAAAAAAGTGGTCTATTTAGATTCTGACTTAGAGTTGGAAAATTACCTAAAAGAAATTCCAGCACAACCAAAACCTGTAATTCAACGTTATAAAGGTCTTGGAGAAATGGATGCGGAACAACTTTGGGAAACGACAATGGATCCAGAAAGCAGATCGATGCTACAAGTAACTGTCGATGATGCAATTGAAGCAGATGAAGTTTTTGAAATGTTAATGGGTGACCGTGTTGAACCAAGACGTAAATTTATTGAAGACAATGCAGTTTACGTTCAAAACCTAGATATCTAGGGATAGAAAAAGATATTGGCTGTTAGTTAGCAGCCAATTTTTCTCACAAGGAGGATTTTAACGAATGGCTGAGGAATTTAAAGAGAAGATTGCACAAAAAAATCTGACAGAAGAAATGCGTACCTCGTTTTTAGATTATGCAATGAGTGTAATCGTAGCGCGTGCGTTGCCAGATGTTAGAGATGGGATGAAACCCGTTCATCGTCGTATTTTATATGGGATGAACGAACTTGGAGTAACACCTGATAAGGCCTATAAAAAATCAGCTCGTATTGTCGGAGACGTTATGGGGAAATATCATCCACATGGCGATAGTGCGATTTATGAATCAATGGTACGGATGGCTCAACCCTTTAGTTATCGTAGTACCTTAGTTGACGGACACGGAAACTTTGGTTCTGTCGATGGTGATGGTGCCGCTGCGATGCGTTATACCGAAGCAAGAATGTCTAAAATTGCTGTTGAAATGTTACGTGATATCAATAAAAATACAGTTGATTATCAAGATAACTATGATGGCTCGGAACGTGAACCAGAAGTGCTACCAGCACGTTTTCCTAACCTTTTAGTCAATGGTGCAACAGGGATTGCGGTTGGGATGGCAACGAATATTCCGCCACATAATTTATCAGAAGTTATTTCTGCGTTGCATATTTTGATGAACGACCCAGATGCAACAACAGCCGATTTGATGGAAGTGTTACCTGGACCTGATTTCCCAACTGGTGGATTGGTCATGGGTAAATCTGGCATTAGACGCGCATATGAGACTGGTAGAGGCTCGATTATGATTCGTGCTAAGGTTGATGTCGAAATACGTAAAAATGGCAAGGAACGCATTATAGTGAACGAATTGCCTTATATGGTCAACAAAGCTAAATTAGTTGAGCGTATTGCGGAACTAGCTCGTGAAAAACGAATTGAAGGTATTACCGATTTAACTGATGAGTCCGATCGTGATGGTATGCGTGTGGTTATCGATGTTAGACGTGATGTGAGTGCAAGTGTTGTTTTGAATAATTTATACAAATTGACACCAATGCAAACTTCTTTTGGTTTTAATATGCTAGCGATTGTTAACGGTGTCCCAAAAGTATTGAGTTTAAAATCCATTTTAACCCACTACTTAGAGCATCAAGAAATCGTTATTCGTCGTCGTACTCAATTTGATAAACAAAAAGCTGAAGCAAGAGCTCATATTCTCGAAGGTTTACGAATTGCGTTAGACCACATCGATGAAATCATTAAAATTATTCGCGGTTCAAAAACGGGTGATGTGGCTAAAACAGAATTAATCGAGCGTTTCGGTTTATCTGATAAACAAGCACAAGCAATTTTAGATATGCGAATGGTTCGTTTAACTGGTTTGGAACGTGAAAAAATTGAAGCTGAATACAATGACTTAATTGAATTAATTACAGATTTGGCAGATATTTTAGGAAGCAGTCAACGAATTCATACGATTATTGAAACAGAACTACTAGAAATTCAAGAAAAATATGGCGATCCTCGTCGTACAGAATTGCTTGTAGGAGAAGTTCTTAGTCTAGAAGATGAAGACCTGATTGAAGAAGAAGATATCGTAATTACTTTGACTCATAATGGCTACATCAAACGTTTGCCAAACAATGAATTCAGAGCGCAACGTCGTGGTGGGCGTGGTGTTCAAGGAATGGGGATGCACGATGATGATTTCATCGAAAATCTTGTTTCTTGTTCAACACATGATACGTTATTATTCTTTACCAATAACGGAAAAGTATATCGTGCCAAAGGCTATGAAATTCCTGAATACGGCCGTACAGCTAAAGGAATTCCAGCAATCAACTTACTAGGAATTGATTCTGGCGAAAAAATCCAAGCGATTATCAACGTTAAAGGAAAATCAGAAGAGGACACCTATCTATTCTTTACAACTCTTAAAGGTGTTGTAAAACGTACATCAGTAAGTGCCTTTTCTAATATTCGTAGCAACGGACTAAAAGCGATTGTCTTACGCGAAGACGATGAATTGATGAATGTTTGTGTAACCAACGGCGAACAAAATGTGATTATCGGAACTCATTTAGGCTATGCGGTTAGTTTCGATGAAAACACAGTTCGTGATATGGGACGAAGCGCAAGCGGTGTTCGTGGAATTCGTTTACGTGAAGATGATTATGTTGTTGGAATGGACGTTTTAAAAGCTGACTCAGAAGTATTAGTAATTACTGAAAATGGTTACGGAAAACGTACTAAAGCTAGCGAATATCCAATTAAAGGTCGTGGCGGTAAAGGAATCAAGACAGCTAACATTACCGAGAAAAACGGTAAATTAGCAGGCTTGACAACTGTTAATGGAGACGAAGACATCATGTTGATAACAAACACAGGTGTCATTATCCGTTTCGAAGTAGACTCAGTGTCACAAACCGGTCGTGCAACATTAGGTGTTCGTTTGATTCGTGTTGGGGAAGACGCAATCGTGTCAACAATGGCTAAAGTGGAAGCAGAACCAATTGAAGAGGAAACTGCAACAGAAGAAAAACCTGTTCAAAATGATGAAGCTTAACCAAAGGATCTATAAATAAATGTTTTTTTAATCAGGCTAGTTGTTTTCTGTGTTTTGCAGGAGATAATTAGCCTGATTTTTATTAAGTTTTTATGAAATGAATAAAGAACAAAAAAAACCCCCAGAAGGAGGGCATTTACATCGTCCTCATTATTTTGAAATGAAACTATTTTTAATCATTTTGTAAATCATATGCCATCATTATGCCCTCATTGGAGGTTACAAATCCATTTTTTTTATAAAAATTTGATGCCTGTTCTCCTCCAGTAATCAAAAAAATTCTATTAATCTTCTCATCCTTCATTACGTTAGCAATAAAAATTAACAAATTTTTACCAATG
This sequence comes from Carnobacterium divergens, assembly GCF_900258435.1. NCBI lineage: Bacteria > Bacillati > Bacillota > Bacilli > Lactobacillales > Carnobacteriaceae > Carnobacterium > Carnobacterium divergens. The sequence continues at coordinate 301,681 of NZ_LT992558.1, forward strand.
CCCGCTCCTTGTAAAGCAGGAGTAACATTAAATTCATCAATACAAAATTGACTCCAATTGTTGTAGTAGTAATCAATTCTACCTAAACACATTGCAATAATTTCATTATTTTTCTCCACTACATAACCTCTAGAATTAAAGCCACTCATTGTAGCTTCAATTCTAAGAAGAGCATCTTTTTTCGTCCATGTATTATTCCAAGGCGCACCATTATACGCAGCCATTAAAATAGTTGCACATACAGAAAAATCTTCATTTTTTATCTTTCTAAAACTTATGGTCATAACTAGTTCTCCTTAATAGTTAATTTTTATAAATTATCATAACACATAAATTTACCGAATCCGTCACCTGATCTTCCTAATTTAAATAACTAATTTTAATTCTAGTTCCATCAATTAGTAATTTCTGAAGTATCGGCCTTTTTAGGCTAATCTAAAAAAGAGTAAAGAATAGAAAAAACAAAATTAAAAAACATGAGGTATCTAATTCAGCTTGATGGATAAAAAACATTGACACATATCCTTGGAAATGGTACACTTATTGGACGTGAGTAATCTATTTATAGAATGCTCTCCTTGCTCTTTTTACTAAAAAAAGAGCCAAAGTCCACAAGGAGGTGACAGTCAGATGAGTCAAACAGCAAAATACGAAATTATGTACATTATCCGTCCGAACATTGAAGAGGCAGCTAAAGCAGCTGTTGTTGAACGCTTCGATACTATCTTAAAAGATAATGGCGCTGAAGTGATCGAATCTAAAGACTGGGCGAAACGCCGTTTAGCTTACGAAATTAAAGATTTCCGCGAGGGAATTTATCATATCGTGAAGTTAACTGCAACTGATGCAGCGGCTATCAATGAATTTGATCGTCTAGCTAAGATTAGCGATGACATTATTCGTCATATGGTAATTAGAGAAGAAGTTTAAACTTAAAATTGTTTCACATGAAACATTTTAAGAAAGAAAGGAGCTTAAAAAGATGATTAATAGAGTTGTTTTAGTTGGAAGATTAACTAAAGATGCTGATTTGCGATATACTTCAAATGGCGCAGCGGTTGCTTCATTTACAGTTGCGGTGAATAGACAATTTACGAACCAAAGCGGTGAAAGAGAAGCTGATTTTATCAACTGTGTTGCTTGGAGAAAAACTGCTGAAACTCTAGCTAATTTTACCCGAAAAGGTTCTTTAGTTGGTGTGGAAGGCCGTATTCAAACGCGTTCTTATGATAATCAACAAGGGCAACGTGTATACGTTACTGAAGTTGTTGTTGATACGTTCTCATTATTAGAATCAAAATCTGTTAGTGAACAACGTCAAAGTCATGATGGAAATAGTAGCGCTCCTACAACCAATCAAAATACTAGTTATTCTGGTGGAAGTAGTAGCAACAACCAATACCAAAGTGGTGGTTATCAACAAAATTCAGCTAATAATAGCACGAATAATCAATCAACAGCTCCTAAACAACAATATCAAAATTTCGAGAGAAATGATGATCCATTTGCAACAAGTGGACAACAAATTGATATCTCAGATGATGATTTACCATTCTAATATAAAATTAGTTTGGAAAATGAAAAGGAGGATTTAAATAATGGCTCAACAACGCAGAGGCGGACGTAAGCGCCGTAAAGTTTGTTATTTTACAGCAAACCACATTGACCATATCGATTACAAAGATACTGAACTATTAAAACGTTTTATCTCTGAAAGAGGAAAAATTTTACCTCGTCGTGTTACTGGTACTTGTGCTAAACACCAACGTAAATTAACAATTGCTATCAAACGTTCTCGTATTATGGGATTATTACCATTCGTAACAGCTGAATAGTAGATAAATAAAAAAAGCCGTGATTTCGATCACGGCTTTTTTTTTATAAAATTATTATGTTTCACGTGAAACATAATAAGAGGCTAGCTAGAATAAATCCCTAGATTATGGTAAAATAAGAGAGTATCCCCTATTGAATACACTTGCTAAAAGAAGGAGTATGATATGGAAAAAAAGTTGCCTCATGAAAAACTCCCGAGTTTTTTTAAAGATGAAAAGCTGAGAATTGCAACATTTGTTCTAAGTGGATTATTGGTTTTAATTGTTATTTTAGCATTTTTTGCTAAGTTTTATATTGGTTTAGCATTATCTGTTTTATTTATTATTGTTCTTTTATTGCTTTATTATTCAATGAAAAAAATTACAGTAGAAACAAATAAATATATTGCTGATTTATCTTATCGAATAAAAAGAGGCGAACAAGAGGCTTTAATTAAAATGCCTATCGGTATTTTGCTGTATAATGAAAAGTATGAAGTTCAATGGACAAATCCTTATTTACAGCTTTATCTTGGAAAAAAAGAAGTATTAGGCAAGAAAATTGATGAGATTGATTTGGAATTGGCCAACGTTATTAAAAATAATAAAACAAAAGGTTTAAGCAATGTAAGATGGGGAGATAAAGAGTTTCAAATTATTGTTCAGGATGATATTAAAGTTATTTATTTAATGGATATTACGCAATATTATAAGATAAAAGAACAGTATGAAGAAGAACAATTGGTTATTGGAAATATCTTTATCGATAACTATGATGAAATTGTTCAATCAATGAATGATCGTAGTACTTCCAATTTAAATAACTTTGTAACAACACAATTATCTAATTGGGCAAAAGAGCATCATATTTATTTAAAACGAGTTTCTGAAGATCGATTTATTGTGTTGATGTATTTGAAGTCATTGCAAAAAATTGAAGAAGAAAAATTTAGTATCATCGATCGTGTTCGTGAACGTACATCTAAACAAAACTTCCCACTAACCCTAAGCATAGGTCTTGCATACGGAGATAAAGATTTAAGCAATTTAGCAAATCTAGCTCAAAGCAATTTAGATTTGGCATTAGGTCGTGGTGGAGATCAAGTAGTTGTAAAATCAAGTGAGGAAGATGCTCGCTTTTATGGTGGAAAAACGAATCCAATGGAAAAACGAACACGTGTTCGTTCTCGGATGATTAGTCAAGCATTACAAGAATTAATGAAACAGTCGGATCAAATTTTTGTAATGGGACATAAATATCCAGATATGGATGCAATCGGTTCTTGTTTAGGCATTCGCCGTATTGCAGAAATGAACCATAAAGAAGCATGGATTGTTGTAAACCCAGATGAATTTAGTAATGATATCTCAAGATTAATGGATGAGGTAAAAAAAGACGAAAATATTAGTAAATACATCATTACTCCAAAAGAAGCTGCTGAAAAAATGACAGCAACAAGTTTATTGGTGATGGTTGATATGCATCGTCCATCTATTTCAATTGCACCTGAATTGTTAACCCTAACGAACCAAATTGTTGTAATTGATCACCATCGTCGTGGCGAAGAATTCCCAGAAAATCCAGTATTGGTTTATATTGAACCATATGCATCGTCAGCTGCTGAATTGATTACTGAATTGTTTGAATATCAGTCAAACGAATCAGACCCAATCAATAAAATTGAAGCAACTGCTATGCTAGCAGGAATTATTGTAGACACGAGAAGTTTTTCTCTTCGAACAGGTTCAAGAACCTTTGACGCTGCGAGCTATTTACGTTCTTGTGGAGCAGATTCAGTTATGATTCAACGATTACTGAAAGAAAACGTAGATACCTATTTATTGAGAAGTCATTTGATTCAATCCATTGAATTTGTGAAATCCAATTTGGCCATTGCAACTGGTGAAGAGGATGAAACCTACGACACTGTAGTCGCTGCTCAAGCTGCAGATACCATGCTCTCCATGGCGGATGTAGATGCGTCCTTCGTGATTACGAAGCGAGCAGATGGACGAGTTGGAATCAGTGCGAGAAGTCTTGGGGAAATTAACGTTCAAATTATTATGGAAGCACTTGGTGGTGGTGGGCATCTATCAAATGCGGCTACACAGCTTAGTGACACTACAGTAGCTGAAGCAAAAGAACAATTAAAACAAGTTATTAATGAACAAAATAAGGAGGAATAATAAATGAAAGTCATTTTTTTAGAAGATGTTAAAGGTAAAGGTAAAAAAGGTGAAACGAAGAATGTAGCAGATGGTTATGCACAAAACTACCTAATCAAAAATGGATTAGCAAAAGAAGCCAATTCATCAACATTAAGTGAATTAGCAGGACAAAAGAAAGCCGAAGATAAGCACAATGCAGAAATTTTGGCTGAAGCGAACCAATTGAAAGCTGTATTAGAAGACGATAAACATGTAATTGAAATGAAAGCGAAAGCTGGAGAAGATAGTCGTTTATTTGGCTCAATTACCTCAAAACAAATTGCAGATGCAGTAAAAAAACAATATGATATTAAATTAGACAAACGTAAAATTGATTTAACAACTCCGATTCGCAATCTTGGAGTAACAAAACTAGATGTTAAAATTCATCCAGAAGTTGTGGCAACGTTGACAGTGAATGTTTCACAAGAAGCGTAGACGAATCATTTTAAAGGGCAAAGCAGTTTTACGAGACTGTTTTGCTCTTTTTCTATTCATTGTATTAAGTTGTTTTTTGCGGTAAAATGATGAGACTGAAACAAATTAAGAAGCCGCTCCAAGTAGAAGAAATTTACTTATGAAAGGAAGATAAAAATTGGTGAATGAAGCTTTTCAAGACCGATTGCCGCCACAAAGTATTGAGGCAGAGCAAGCCGTTTTAGGTGCTATTTTTCTTGACCCCGAAACAGTCGTAGGCGCATTGGAATTTTTAGAGGCACAAGATTTTTATCGTCGTGGCCATCAAATTATTTTTCAAACAATGTTAGAATTAAATGACCGCAATGAAGCTATTGACGTTGTGACGGTTATGAATAGTTTAGAATCAAAAAATCAATTAGAAGATGTTGGCGGAATGCCGTATTTGGCCGAACTTGCCATTGCAGTTCCAACTGCTGCGAATATGGAACACTATGCAAAAATTATTGAACAAAAATCAATTTTAAGAAAACTGATTCATACAGCAACAGATATTGTGACCCAAGGTTATGAAGAAGGAGAAGAGCTAGGAGCTATTTTAGATCAGGCTGAACGTAGTATTCTCGAAGTATCTGAAAGACGCAATAGCAACGGTTTTTTAGCGATTTCAGATGTATTAAACAGTTCGATTGCAGAAATTGATCGGTTGTATCAAAATGACGAAGAAATTACCGGTATCCCAACAGGCTATCAAGCATTGGATCAAATGACAGCAGGTTTACAATCAGAAGAGTTGATTATTTTAGCTGCACGTCCCGCGGTAGGGAAAACAGCCTTTGCGTTAAATATCGCACAAAACATTGGAACAAAGACAGATGAGACGGTTGCTATTTTTAGCTTAGAAATGGGGGCGGAATCTTTAGTCAATCGGATGCTATGCGCCGAGGGCAGTATTGATGCCAGTCATTTACGAACAGGGAATCTTTCAGAAGAGGAATGGCAAAGTCTAATTGTAGCGATGGGAAGCCTATCGAAGGCGAGTATTTATATTGATGATACACCGGGGATTCGAATTGCTGAAATTAGAGCGAAATGCCGGCGTTTAGCTCAAGAAAAAGGCGGACTTGGATTAATTTTAATCGATTATTTGCAATTGATTGAAGGTAGTGGGAAAGAAAGTCGCCAACAAGAGGTTTCTGAAATTTCCCGTCAATTAAAAAAATTAGCGAAAGAATTAAAAGTACCCGTTATTGCATTGTCGCAATTGTCTCGTGGCGTAGAGCAAAGACAAGACAAACGTCCCGTTTTAAGTGATATTCGTGAATCTGGATCTATCGAGCAAGATGCAGATATTGTTGCCTTTTTATACCGTGATGATTATTATGATCGTGAAGGTGGAGAAGATGACGACGACGGAGATCGCGATGCAGCTGGCGAAGATAATATTATTGAAGTCATTATTGAAAAAAACCGGAGTGGCGCTCGTGGTACGGTGAAACTATTGTTTGTTAAGGAATACAATAAGTTTTCATCCTTATCCTATATGCCAGAACCGCCTATGTAACATGAAGAGTGATCTTAACGGATCACTTTTTTGTTTTTTAAATTCGTTCGTATTTTTGCTGATATTTTAGTGAAAATTAATAAATTGTTCGTTTTTATGCCTTTTTATTTTATTATTTGAATCAAATATTCGTTTTTACCTTGAATCCTTTATGTAAAACTGATAGAATTAGATGTATTTGGTTTTTATAAATAAAATTAATGAGGTGTTCATATGTCTTCAGTAGTAGTTGTGGGAACACAATGGGGCGATGAAGGAAAAGGTAAGATTACAGATTTTTTAAGTGAAAATGCGGAAGTGATTGCACGTTACCAAGGTGGCGATAATGCAGGACACACAATCAAATTTGACGGTGTGACGTACAAATTACACTTAATTCCTTCAGGTATTTTCTATAAGGAGAAAATTAGCGTTATAGGAAATGGCGTTGTGGTAAACCCAAAATCACTTGTAACTGAATTGGCTTACCTAAAAGATAAAAATATTGATACGGATAATCTACGTATCTCAGATCGTGCACATGTTATTTTACCTTATCATATCCACTTGGATCAATTACAAGAAGATTCAAAAGGAGATCAAAAAATTGGAACAACCATTAAAGGGATTGGTCCAGCGTATATGGATAAAGCAGCACGTGTTGGGATTCGAGTTGCTGATTTATTAGACAAAGAAATTTTTGCTGAACGTCTACGTATTAACTTAGAAGAAAAAAATCGTCAATTCGTTAAAATGTTTGAGTCAACACCTATTGAATTTGATGATGTTTTTGAAGAGTATTATGAATATGGTCAACAAATTAAAAAATATGTCTGTGACACGTCAGTTATTTTAAATGACGCATTAGATGCTGGCAAACGGGTTCTTTTTGAAGGCGCACAAGGCGTAATGCTAGATATCGATCAAGGAACGTATCCATTTGTTACGTCTTCAAACCCTGTTGCCGGCGGTGTGACAATCGGGAGTGGCGTTGGTCCTTCTAAAATTGATAAAGTTGTAGGCGTATGTAAAGCTTATACAAGTCGCGTTGGTGACGGTCCTTTCCCAACTGAATTATTCGATGAAGTAGGTCAACAAATTCGTGAAGTAGGGAAAGAATACGGTACTACAACAGGACGCCCTCGTCGTGTGGGTTGGTTTGATACGGTTGTAATGCGTCACGCAAAACGTGTTTCTGGAATTACAAACTTATCACTGAATTCAATTGATGTTTTAAGTGGGTTAGAAACCGTTAAAATTTGTACTTCTTACGAACGTAACGGTGAAACGATTTTTCATTACCCAGCTAGCTTAAAAGAATTAGCTGAATGTACACCGATTTATGAAGAGCTACCAGGTTGGAGCGAAGATATTACAGGTTGTCGTACTCTTGAAGAATTACCGGCTAATGCACGTAACTATGTGCACCGTGTTTCTGAATTAGTAGGCGTACGTATTTCAACTTTCTCAGTAGGTCCAGATCGTAACCAAACGAATGTATTAGAAAGTGTTTGGGCACAAATTTAAGTCATTTAAACTTAAACCTAAAGGCTAGTGTTCCCAATATGGGGAAACTAGTCTTTTTTTGAATGGAGAGAGGTTGTTGTAGAAATAGGATTTAAAAGTTATACTTTAATTGTCCAGTCTGTCACCCAGTAAAGGAGTAGAATAATGAAACGAATTCAGATAATTTATGAGGTGCTAAAAAAACAAGGAATTAAGGGTTTAACCACAAAAGATGTAGCGAGTTTAACGTCATTTAGTCGTAATAACGTAAGTTCTGATTTGAATGAACTTGTGAGAATGGGAAAAGCGCGTAAAGAGATGGGAAAACCAGTATATTATTTTCCAAAGGAAGAAAAGAAAACGCTACCTAAAGAGGTAGGATTCGACTTATTTTTAATTGAAAATCCCTCATTGTCCAAAGCAATTGAGCAAGCTAAAGCGGCTGTTTTATATCCCCCCAATGGCATGAATACCTTACTATTAGGTGAAACTGGAACAGGGAAATCAATGTTTGCTGAAATGTTATTTTCATTTGGAAAAGAAATGAAGCGCTTTACTCAAAATGAGCAGTTAATTAGTTTTAATTGTGCTGACTATAGCCACAACCCTCAAATGCTTTTAGCGCAATTATTTGGCGTGAAAAAAAATGCCTTTACTGGAGCCAATGAAGATCGTAAAGGCTTGATTGAATTAGCAGACCAAGGTGTACTGTTCTTAGATGAAGTCCATCGATTACCACCAGAAGGTCAAGAAATGTTGTTTACTTTTATGGATAAAGGAACGTTTAGAAGACTAGGAGAAACAGAAAACGAACGCAGCTCACAGGTGATGATTGTAGCAGCGACAACTGAAAATCCAACAGCTACTTTATTAGAAACCTTCGTTAGAAGAATGCCCATGGTAATTAAATTGCCAAATCTTAAAAGTCGACAGTTAGAAGAACGATTTGCACTCATTAAGTATTTTATCAATCAAGAATCAGCTAAATTAAAAGAGCCAATTACCGTTTCCGTAAATTCATTAAGAGCTTTTTTAAGTTACGAGTGCAAACATAATATCGGAGAGTTAAAGTCAGATGTGCAATTGGCCTGTGCCAAAGCGTATGCAGAGTACTTATCCAACCACGCAAAAAAGATTCAAATCTCAGCATTGGATTTATCTGAAAAAGTAAACGCTGGATTATTGTTGGAAGTTCAACACCGTAAACTTTGGAATAAAATTATTGGCATTAACCAGCGGTATTTTGAATTTTCAGGAGATGCTACACACTATTTAGAAGAACCGATTGATCAGCAGGATATTTATGAATTGATTGACCATAAAAAAATTGAATTAACGCATTTAGGGATTAGCGGAAAAAAACTAGAAGAGAATTTAAACAAGGAGATTCATCTGTACTTTGAAGAATACATGAATCAAACAAAGAAAAACGCCAATCAACGCTATATTGAAAAATTAGTAGATCAACGTATTATTGCGAGTGTAGAACGAATGATTCAATATGCGGAAAGTCAGTTGGAGACGGTGTTTGGAAATCGTATTTTTTATGGCTTGGCGTTACATCTTGAAAAGGCAGTATCTCGTGTTAAAAAGAATCATTATTACGAAAATCAGCTATTTGAAAATACTGAAAAAAGCTATCCACGAGAATATCAAGTTTCTTGTGACTGTATTCGGTTATTTAATCAAGAGTTTGAAATTGAATTGCCAATCAGCGAAGCCAATTATCTAACCTTGTTCTTTGCATATGGCAATCATACTAAAAAACAAGTTCAAGAAGAAGTACGAGTTTTTGTAGTCACTCATGGTGAATCAACAGCAACATCAATTGTGAATACAGTCAATCAATTATTAGGTGAAGAATACGGGATTGGATTTGACGTGCCGCTATCTGAAAAACCACAAGACTCGCTTCTTCGAATTAAAGCGTATATTCAAACGCATCAAATCAAGGCGCCTATTTTGTTTATGGTGGATATGGGATCGTTAAATACTTTTGGAAATGAGATTAGTAAGACCTTTGGGATAGATACTCAAACGATCCAATTAGTTTCTACGCTACATGTGTTAGAAGCAGTTCGAAAATCCATGTTGGGCTATCCCTTGCAAACAGTCTATAAGGAAACCCTTGCCGTGAATCTTTTGATTGAGGAAGAAATTCAAGAACATAGTAAAAAAAATTCGGTTAAATTTGCCATCGTAACAATTTGTACAACGGGTGAAGGGACGGCGAAAATCTTAAAAAACATACTAAAAACAGAAGTGCGTTTTGACGAAGAAATGCTTGAGGTCATTGCAATCAATTTAATTGACAAGGAAGATATTTATTCAAGACTAGCCAGTTTGTCCCAGACTTATGAAATTATCTGTATAGTGAGTCCTTTTCATTTAGCTTTTCAATACCCTCATTTTGATTTAGTAGAGGTGATTGAAAAATCTAAAATCCAGGAGATTCAGCAATTAGTTGATTTGGCAGAAACCTATGGGAAATTAGGAAAAACACTAGCTGGACAGTTGAAATATGTTGATTCAGAGGAAGTCGTGATAGATGTAAAGAAACTGATCACAGCTCTAACAATTCAATTTTCGATCGAATCAAATTTAAATGTGTTGATTGGATTTGCTTTTCATTTAGCGTGTATGATTGACCGAGAGTTTGGTGGCGAAAAAGGGACAGAATTTTTAGATAAAGAATTTTTCATGAGAAAACATGCAGATGAAATTCAATTAATTCAAGAAGCACTAAGAAGTATTGAATACAAATATCAAATCAAAATCAGTGAAGATGAAGTGTGTTACATGGTTTCATTTTTTATTAATACACATTAAGACACATCCAAAAGCACATGGCTAATAACAAAGCGGTGTGCTTTTTAATGTGTCTTGGCACGTTTTTTGCAATAGTAGTTAGTATCAACCAAAAAAGGGGAGAATAAAGATGGAAATCAAAATAACGCTCGTATGTGCAGGTGGAATGTCTACAAGCATTCTAGTTCAAAAAATGCAAAAAGCAGCAACTGAATTTTATCCTAATGATACGATTCATATCGTGGCTTCAGCAGAAAGCAAGTTTAAAAAATTAGCAGATGAAACGGATATTTTATTGCTAGGCCCGCAAGTAATGTATATGAAGAAGAAAATCGAAGAACAGTACGCAGATAAAGGCTTTCCAATCGTTGTTATTAATAGTGTCGATTACGGCATGATAAATGGTGAAAAAATATTAAATGAAGCAATCCATTTAGTCAGAAAATAAAAAGGAGAGATACGATGAATTTAGAGCAAGCAGTGATGCAGATTATTGTAGGGGCAGGAAATGCAAGAAGTTTAGCAATGGAAGCAATTGACATAGCCCAATCAGGTGACATTCAAAAAGCAAAAGCAAAATTAGAAGAAGCCAATGAAAAATTAAATGAGGCCCATAATGGTCAGACAGCGTTACTTACAAAAGAAGCTAGCGGCGAAGGCGTTGAAATTACACTGCTTTTGATTCACGGGCAAGACCATTTAATGAACGCGATTACGGTTCGTGATTTAGCAGATAAATTTGTTGGGTTATATGACAAGATGAGGGGGAATTAAAAAATGAAATGGGCTAAAATACAAGAAAACATGCAAGTTGTTATGGGGAAGTTCACCAGTAATCGGTACATCCAAGCCCTGTCTGATGGTTTGATGACATTATTTCCATTAATGATTGTTGGCGCGATGTCTTCGTTGTTATATGCACTGCCGATAAAAGGCTATCAAAGCTTCATTACATCAACGGGGATTGCAAAGGCGATTAATATTCCATATGGAATTACAACGGGTCTGATTGCGATTTATGCGGCTTATATGATAGGCTATAAATTAGCAGATTCATTTGATAAAGATGGTGCAATGGGAGGGATTCTGAGTTTAATGGCCTTCTTTGTTGTAACACCGATTACGATTTTTGATGAGAAAATTCAAACATTAAACATGCAGTATTTAGGTTCTCAAGGATTATTTGTTGCCATTATTGTAAGTTTAATTGCAAGTCGTATTTATGTATTAATTTTAGACCAGAAATGGGAAATCAAGCTTCCTGAAAGTGTTCCACCAACCGTTAGCAATTCATTTAACAGTTTGATTCCAGGTATTGTCATTGCAGTTATTTTTGTTGTTATTAGCCAATTGGTGTCGCTGACTGCTTATGGAAATGCACATGATTTGATTATTCAATTGATTCAAGGTCCATTGCAAAAACTAGGCGCGAATTTGCCAGCAGCATTGGTTTTAGTTTTCTTAATGCAATTTTTATGGTTTTTGGGGATTCATGGTTCAATGGCAACAATGGCTATTTTATATGCGGTTTATTATCCCTTAGATTTAGCCAATTTAAACGCGTTTAATGCTGGCTCACCGTTACCGTATATTGTGACAATGTCCTTTATCATGCAACAAAAAGGCGCCCACAATTTAGCCTTTGCCATTTTATTAGCCTTTAAAACCAAAAGTACCCAGTTAAAAACCGTTGGACGTTTAGGGTTGTTACCAGCTGTTTTTGGAATTAGTGAGCCCTTGAAATTTGGTGTTCCAATGATTTTAAATCCATATATTCTAGTTCCGATGATTGGCGCTCCGATGGTGAATATTGTCATTTCTTATTTTGCCATTGCAGCAGGCTGGGTGCCTCGTTTAAACGGCGTTATGGTGCCAACCGGTATGCCTGAGATTGTCAAAGGAATCTTTATGGGGGGCTGGCAGTTGGTTGTGCTAAATGTCGTTTTATTGGTGGTATCCATTCTTATTTATCTACCATTTGTCGGTATGCTAGATACAAATAAAGTAAAAGCAGAGGCAGCTTTTGAAAAAGAGTAATAGGATGTTAGGAGGAATTTTGTGAACTATCCAAAATTAATTGTAAAACGCGAAAATAAAATTTTAACGATTGATTGGTCGAGCTTTAGCAGCGATATTTATCAGTTATGGATTGGTACAGAGCCTAATAATGAAACGAAAGTTTTACAAATAGCTGAAAAGCAAGACTTTATTAAAATCAAAGCAGAATTTCCAATTTATTTTTTTCGAGTATTATTGAAAAATGGAACAGAATTTTTTACGCGGGAAGATTTAGTTGATTTAGAAGGAACTGTTAATTTTCGAGATTACGGAGGGTGGCAGGGATTTGATGGAAAAAATGTTATTTTTGGTAAATTGTATCGGTCAGATGTCTTGTCTCAACTAACTTCGCAAGATCTTGAGTACATTCAAAACCAGTTAGGGATTAAAACCGTGATTGATTACCGTAATGAAATCGAACGAGAGGCAGATCCTGATAAAAAATGGAAAGGAGCTACGTTTTATTCTTTAGACCCTAATGCTGATATGGCAGCAATGGCCTCAAATACATCTGAAAAAAGTGTGGCTACGCATCAAAAGCATTCATTTAAAGAAATGTTGGAAACAGTAGAAGGACGCGAAAACATTAAGAATTTAAAAACTAATATGACGGAACAATATCGTCAATTTGTCTTATCGCCACAGTCGCTAACGGTTTACCGTAAAGTGATTCAACTTCACTTAAAAAAAGAAAATACACCTATTTTACAACATTGTAAAGGTGGAAAAGACCGAACTGGATTTGGTGTTGCTATCCTTTTATTGTTATTGGGTGTCTCTGAAAAAGATGTAGCAACGGATTTCTTCTTAACAGACGAGTATCGCAAAGAACATATCGCCAGTCGAATGGAACTTTATAGAAAATATACAACTGATGAAGAAGTGTTAGATAATTTAAGGGCATTAACATCTTCTGAACCTGAGTATTTAGCGGCCACATTTGAAACGATAAAAGAAACTTATGGAAGTTTTGATCAGTTTGTTCAAGAAGGATTAAACATTTCACAACAAGAAATTGAGACACTAAGATCGTTGTATTTAGTGTAAAACGAAAATGATATGAAATAAACTGCTAAAGTAATTAAAAATTTAGCGGTTTATTTTTTTGTTTCTAAAAAAACAACTACATATATTATGTATGGTGATTCTAAATGGTTTTGTTATTTTATGAAATTAATTTCAAGTATGCGTTTACATTTGTTCAAAAGGGTGCTATATTATTAAATAGAAAACGTTATCTTTAAGAGGTTATCAGCTGATAGAAAAAATACAAAAAGTAGAAAGAAGGATGCTGGATGTTTGATTTTCTAAAAAATGTTCCTGTTCCAAAGAGTGCATTAACCATTTCAGAACAGCGGAAACGTTGGTTTAAAGAATTTATGAAACCGTTTTTTGTAGTGGTGATGATTTATATCACTATGTATTTGATTCGGAATAATTTTAAAGCGGCGCAACCCTTATTAAAAAGCCAGCTAGGGTTTACTACTACTGATTTAGGGTATATTGGGTTCACTTTTTCAATCGTTTATGGATTTGGTAAATTTATCTTAGGCTACATCGTGGATGGAAAGAACACGAAGAAAATTTTATCTGTGCTTTTATTTTTATCTTCTCTAACAGTTTTATGCATGGGTTTTCTATTTACGATGAATCATGTACCACTTGGTTGGATTGTTGTACTTTGGTCATTGAATGGTCTCTTTCAATGTGTTGGTGGACCGAGTTGTGCTTCTGTTATTACGCAATGGACAACTAAGAAAAATCGAGGGCGATATATTGGTTTATGGAATGCATCGCATAATATTGGCGGCGGTTTAGCTGGGATTTTTGCTATCTGGTGTGCGCAAACATTCTTTAAAGGAAGTGTAGCCGGGATGTTTATTTTACCCGCTATTGTAGCAAGTGTAATTGCTGTGCTTACTTTTTTTATTGGAAAAAATCGTCCAGAGGATTTAGGCTGGGCATCTAGCGAAGAAATCTTTGAAGAGCCTGTTGAAGAAGCAAATCAAGAAGCAGAAGATATGACAAAATGGCAAATTTTCAAAAAATACCTTTTAACGAATCCTTGGATTTGGTTATTGTGTGTGTCGAACGTTTTTGTGTACATCGTGAGAATTGGAATTGATAATTGGGCACCATTGTATGTCACGGAACACTTGAACTTTAGCAATGAAGCAGCAGCGAATACGATTTTTTATTTTGAAATGGGTGCGCTAGTAGGCTGCTTAGCTTGGGGGTATATTTCTGATTTCTTAAAGGGGCGTCCAGCATTAGTTGCAACAGTCAGTAGTTTTCTATTACCGATTGGGATTATTGGTTATCAATTTGGGACGACTGAATTGATTATTAATGGGTCATTGTTTATGTTGGGGATGATGATTTTTGGACCACAATTATTGATCAATATCTCAATGCTTGGTTTTGTACCTAAAAAAGCAACGGTTGTTGCAGGTGGATTGCTAGGAGCATTTGCGTATTTGTTTGGTGATTCAATGGCAAAAATTTTACTAGCAAAAATTTCAGATCCAACTCAAGCAGGTGTGAAGCTATTTAATACAGTTCTTCATGGGTGGGGTGATACATTTATTATTTTTTATATCGCTGTTGTGATTATTATTGTATTATTAGGAACGGTTGCATTTGCAGAAGAAAAACGAATTCGACAAGCTAAAATAAAAGTATAAGAAAGGGTGAAGCAGGATGGAAGTGACAAATTTTAGAGATTTAGGTGGGTTAAAAACAGAAGATGGGAAAACAATCAAGTATCGAAAACTTTTACGTTCAGGTGATTTATCAAATTTAAACCATCAAACCGTCAATGAGCTGATGAATGATTACGAATTGGCAACAATTGTTGATTTTAGAAGAGAATTTGAAATTCAACAGTCTCCAGATACAAAAATTCCAAAAACAACTTACATTAATCTTGATATCTTAGGGAAAATGGGTGCTAAAAATTCATCCTTAGAAGATTTTGCTCGATTAAAATCCGTTGATGCAGTAGACAATCATATGAAAGAAGTTTATACAGATTTAATTTTAAACCAAGGGGCACAAGAGGGATTTAAAGAATTTATGGAAATTATTGTTGCGAACAAAACGGGTTCTACCGTATTTCATTGTTTTGCAGGAAAAGACCGTACCGGTTACGCAGCAGCTTTAATTTTAGCTTTGTTAGGGGTCCCAGAAGAGGAAATTCGGAACGATTTTTTACTAACAAACACAGAAAGAAAACAAGCCAATGATCAGTTACTAGATACCTTTAGAGATAAGGGAATGGATGAGGAAGAAATAGCGGCTTTGTCAACAGCTTTGTATGTAAAACCAGCATATTTAGATTATGCTTTTTCCTTAATTAACGATCAGTATGGCACAGTTTTAAATTATGCTGAACAAGCTTTAGACTTCGATAAAGAAAAAGTGAGGCAACTAAGATCACTTTACCTAGAGGCATAAAAAAGTAATACTAATTAGAGTTGCTTTTATTTTTAGTTAACTGTAGCCAAGATTTCAAGGATAGAAATTTCTTTTTGATTTGTTTTATTATTCTTTTTTTGCGATAATTATAAGATAATAAGAAAACAGAAAGTGGGATTTGAGTCGTGGAAAAAGAAAAACAACAGCTGAGCATTGAAGTTGCAAGACTTTACTATCAATCTGATTTTAGCCAACAAGAAATTGCAACGAAACTAAAAATTTCTAGACCGACAGTATCCAGATTGCTCACATATGCAAAAGAAAAAGGTTTTGTGCAAATCAAAGTAACCGATCCTTTTGCTGACCTTGAAACACTAGGGAATAAAATTAAAGAGAAGTACAATTTATTAGAGGCTCATGTTGTTTTTTCACCGACAGCAAAGTATCAAATCATCACAGAATACATCAGTAAGTTTGCTGCTGAATACCTAGAATCCCATGTTAAAAATAGTGATATTTTAGGTGTGAGTTGGGGAACAACAATGTACGAAATTGCTAGAAAAATAACACCACAACAAGTAAAAGGTGTGGAGGTTGTACAATTAAAAGGAAGCATTAGTCATTCGGATGTGAACAATTATGCGAATGAAACCTTGGCGTTATTTGCGGAGGGGTTTCAAACAACAGCACGTAATTTACCACTACCAGTAGTGTTGGATAACGTTGTAGCTAAGGAATTAGTAGAGCAAGATCGCCACATCCATCAAATTATTGAAATGGGAGAAAAAGCAAATATCGCCATGTTTACAGTAGGAACAGTTCGTGACGAAGCGTTGTTATTCCGTCTGGGTTATTTTAATGGTGAAGAAGTCGACTTTCTAAAAGAGCACGCAGTTGGCGATATTTGTTCACGTTTTTTTGATAAAGAAGGCAATATTAGCAATGAAGAAATTAATCAACGGACAATTGGCATAGAATTAGCAGATTTGCGTAAGAAAGAACAGTCTATTTTAGTTGCGGGTGGTGAGCGGAAAGTCGAAGCAATTAATGGTGCATTAGTTGGAAATTATGCAAATGTCTTAATTATTGATCAATTTACGGCTGCAGAATTATTGGCCTATTAAAAAATTTGTTTCACCTACTTTTAGTATATGCAAAACAAAACAATTTACTTTTTAAACGGTCTAAAAAAATAAATTGACTGGTAAGATTGGGGTACTAATCTTACTAGCCAATTTTTTTAATGAAAAAACATAAACAATTACTTTTTTTCCTATCGGGTGATGTAGAAAGTTGAAACATAAAAGAACAAAAAAACATTAATTTAATAATAGGAAGTTTAAATTTTTGAGAGGGTGACATTAAATAAAAAAAGAAAAATGAACATAATTTCAACTTATGTTTTACATATGTTCAGATAAAAGGTATAATAAAAATATAAATCGAACTAGGAGTGATACAAATGAATGTAGCAAAAATGATTGATCACACACTTTTAAAACCAGAAGCAACAAAAGAAGCGGTTTTAAAAATAATTGAAGAAGCAAAAGAATACAAATTTGCATCCGTATGTTTAAATCC
Source organism: Carnobacterium divergens (assembly GCF_900258435.1). Taxonomy (NCBI): domain Bacteria; kingdom Bacillati; phylum Bacillota; class Bacilli; order Lactobacillales; family Carnobacteriaceae; genus Carnobacterium; species Carnobacterium divergens. Next base: position 319,033 of record NZ_LT992558.1, read on the forward strand.
ATATTGGGTAGCACTTGCAAGTAAAGAGTTAGCCGGTACAGGTGTTGATATTTGTACAGTTATCGGTTTTCCATTAGGCGCAAATACTTCTGCAACAAAAGCGTTCGAAACAGAAGATGCCATTAAAAATGGTGCAACTGAAGTTGATATGGTAATTAACGTAGGCGCTTTAAAATCAGGGGACGAAGCAACCGTATTAAAGGATATTAAAGCCGTTGTTAATGCAGCTAACGGAAAAGCTTTAGTGAAAGTTATTCTTGAAACATGCTTGCTAACAGACGAAGAAAAAGTCCGTGCTTCTGAATTATCTGTTGAAGCAGGAGCCGATTTTGTTAAAACATCGACTGGTTTTTCAACCGGTGGCGCGACAGCAGCAGATATCGCTTTGATGCGTAAAACCGTTGGACCAACTATTGGAGTGAAAGCATCAGGCGGAATTCGCACAACAGAAGATGTAGAGGCTATGATTAAAGCTGGAGCTTCAAGAATTGGCGCAAGTGCAAGTGTTGCCATCGTAACAAATGACAAACAAGCTAAAACAGACGGTTACTAAAAATGAATGGATAGAAAGATAGGGAGGGTTAAGCTACCTATCTTTCTATCAACAATAAAAAGTAACCGTATTCAATATGCTGTACAAATAACTTTAGTCCTCTAATTAGGACAATAAAAGAAGAATGGAATGGTGAAGAATATGAGAATGGTAGACGTTATTGAGAAAAAAAGAGATGGCAAAGAATTAACAACTGAAGAAATTCAATTTTTTATTAATGGATATACAGACGGTTCGATTCCTGATTATCAAGCAAGTGCATTAGCAATGGCGATTTATTTCCAAGATATGACCGATCGTGAACGCGCTGATTTAACAATGGCGATGGTAAATTCTGGCGAAACCATTGATTTATCTGCAATCGAAGGCATTAAAGTAGACAAACATTCAACAGGTGGCGTGGGTGACACGACAACCCTTGTTTTAGCTCCTTTAGTGGCGGCTTTAGATATTCCAGTAGCTAAGATGTCAGGACGTGGTCTAGGGCATACAGGTGGAACGATTGATAAATTAGAAGCGGTTGAAGGATTCCACGTAGAAATTACAAAGGATCAATTTATTGATTTAGTCAACCGTGATAAAGTAGCGGTGATTGGTCAAACGGGGAATTTAACACCAGCAGATAAAAAAATCTACGCATTACGTGATGTAACAGGAACGGTTAACTCTATTCCACTAATAGCAAGTTCAATTATGAGTAAAAAAATTGCAGCTGGCGCGGATGCGATCGTTTTAGATGTAAAAACTGGAGCAGGCGCCTTCATGAAAACACAAGAAGATGCAGAAAACCTAGCCCATGCAATGGTACGTATTGGAAATAATGTTAACCGCCAAACAATGGCCGTTATTTCAGATATGTCACAACCACTAGGATTCGCCATCGGAAATTCACTAGAAGTAAAAGAAGCGATTGATACCTTAAAAGGTGAAGGTCCAGAAGATTTAACTGAATTAGTATTAATTTTAGGCAGCCAAATGGTCGTTTTAGCTAAAAAAGCTAAAGATCTTGAAGAAGCACGCAAAATGCTGATTGAAGTGATGGAAAATGGCAAAGCCTTAGAAAAATTCAAAGAATTCCTAAACAATCAAGGTGGCGATGGATCAGTTGTAGACAATCCAGAAAAATTACCACAAGCAAAATATTTAATCGAAGTTCCAGCAAAAGAATCCGGCGTTGTATCGAATATGGTAGCCGATGAAATTGGAATTGCAGCAATGCTATTAGGGGCAGGACGTGCAACGAAAGAAGATGAGATTGATTTAGCTGTAGGATTAATGCTACGTAAAAAAGTAGGAGATGCTGTTGAAAAAGGGGAGTCATTAGTAACCATTTATGCAAACCGTGAAGACGTGGAAAATGTAAAAGAAAAAATCTATGACAATATTACGATTGCAGATTACGCAACAGAACCAAAACTAGTTCATAGTGTAATTGTAGACTAAATAAAAAAGTTGAAAACTATTCTAACCAGAATGGATTTCAACTTTTTTTTATTAAAATAGAAAATGATTACGTTTCAATTTTTTGTTTTTCAAAGTCGTGAAGTGTTTCAATTAAATTGGCCCAATCATTTTCTAGGGGCAAACTATTCCAGAAAAAAGTAGGAGTCGTCTGATTATTAAGATAGAAATCAGAAACAATTAAATCAACATTTTCTTCCATTTGCTCTGTCACAATTAATTGAAAAGGAAGATTGTTGAGTTTTTGAAGCAGGGAACGCTTTTGTAAATTATCTAACTTTGTAACGACTAACATTTTAATTTGCGGCTGATAATGTTCGGCAGCTAATTGAGTCTCTATTAATTTCATAACACTGTTTTGAAAGTAGTTAGACTGATTTCCGAAACACTTAATTTTAGTGAAAAGTTGAGTTAATTCAGCTTCATAACGATAAGTAAAAGTAGATGAATGAGATGAATTTTCTAGAAAGTGAATATATGAATCTCCTAAGTGAGTAGCTGAATACATCAAGTAAAGAAGTTCTTCTTTAAAAAGTTGAGATAGTTGAATTGTTGGAAAAACAACTTTAATATCTTCTAAAAATTGAGTCGTTTTTTGAATCAAGGGTTCATCTTGAATGTGTAGAAGAGAATCTGTTGGTATTTTCAAGATGTTTTGGATAATAAAAAATAAGAAATGGCATTCATTCGTTTTAGTTGGAATTTTAAATTTGTTGAGAAAATTTAAGATCAAAGGCTGAAGCACTGAAAAAAGCGGATGATGTTCCGCAACATTTTGATAAAGTGTTTCTCGATAATCAATGAAATCATTTAAGCGATACCTAGTTTCACAAATAGCAAACCAATAACGAAGCTTCTCTTTTTGAATCACTGAAAAGGTTTGATAAGTTAATCGTTCTAATTGGTGAATGAATGAGTCGTATTTTTGATCCGAAACGAGACGAAATGGCCAAGCAATGCCATTGCAAGTGTGGAAATAATAATAGAAAGCGAAAAAACGAATTCGCACTTCAGAACCGTTCAACTTTAAAGGTGAAAGATTGTAAGATATTTTGAAAGGCTTCAACAATTGATTCATTAAGCGAATATGACGGTAAAGGTAGCTGTAACTAACAAACTGTTTTTTTGCATAGGAATCAATGGTCTCATTTTGGTAGTGAAAATTGTACGAGAAAAAAGAAAAAAAGAGTGTTTCTTTTTCAATTTCGTAATACAGCGTGTCCATTGAAAATGAATTTTTTTTTGATAAAAAGTAGCCTTCCTTTGTTTTAACTAGTCGGATGTGTTGTTTATATTCAGCTAAATAGGGTTCTAGTTCGATTAAATAGCTTAGCAACGTTTTTCCGCTAATAGCTAGTTTTTTACTTAAAACACTTGCTGAACAAGGTGCATTTTGGGAAATTAATAATTTTAAAATTTCAATTTTTCGATAGGCAATTTTATCTAAGTTCGCAAGGTTAGGTAGCATTTATTTTTTTGTCCTTTCGTGATTCAAGAGTTTTCTTATTTCTAGAAATACCTTCTTTTTTTAAATGATTGTAAATAGTCGCATTCGAAACATGGCAAATTTTAGCAATTTTAGCAACAGATAGATCTGAAGTGTGGTAAAGGTGAAGTGCTTTTTCAAGTTCTTTAGTTCGAGGTGGGCGACCTAATTGTTTCCCGTTTAACTTAGCAGCATCCAAACCAGCCAAAACACGTTCTCGAATCAAGTCCGCTTCCATTTCTGCAAAGGCGCTCATAATAGTGAAGAAAAAACGTCCCATTGGAGTAGAAGTATCAATATTGTTTTGAATACTGATAAAATTAATATTATTTTTATCAAATTCTTCTAATAAATTCAGTAATTGTTTTGTTCCTCTGGCAAGTCGATCTAATTTGAAAATCACAAAAGTATCGCCTGACTTTAAGGAAGCTAAGGCTTTGTTTAATTCTGCACGTGCAATCTTTCGTCCGCTTTCGTATTCTTTGTAAATTTTATCAACACCATATGCTTCAAGAGCTTTTTGTTGGGAATCAAATTTTTGTTGATGTGTACTTACCCGCATGTAACCAATTATTGCCATCTGTGTGGCCCCTTTCATAATAAACCTAAAATGCTACGTATAATGATTCTTGTATTTTATCTATGAAACTAGTTTGTTGAAAGTTGATGAAAAAAATGATGTGTAGTTTGTTCTTTTTTTGTTATTAAATAAAGAGGTCTTTTTTACTATTGACTTTGATATATATCTATAATAAACTTATGATTTTTTGACCAATAAAATAACTGGATATATAAAATTTTTTATTTTTTTAAAACGTCTATATGAAAGGATTTCTTATTTTTTTGGAAATCTTTTTTTTCGTTTTACTTGATTTTCTAATTATCATATGTTTTTTAGACTAGTAATTACCTATTAGATATGTAATTATTTTTGCATTAAAAATAACAATGAAAATAAAATTCGGTTAGCGGAGGAAAAGAAAGAATGAATGAAGATTATTGGGAAGACGTTACGGTGTACAATGTTAGTTTTCGTGCAACAGATGACCGCTTAATTAATAAAGTGTTGGTTTTTCCAACGTCATATACTGAATTAGCAGTTAAAGAATCAATTGAAAAAAATTTTTTTAAATTAAAAAAGATTGAACGTATTGAAGAATTTCAAGAGGCGTTACTGATTTCTCTGTAAACGCGTGGATTAAGAGTGATTGAAGGGGGGTGAAATGAGACTAGTCTGATTACTGAAAATAAATCAAAAAAATTAAGACTAGGAACTCATTAAGAAAATCAAAAAGAAAGGAGAAAACAAATGAAAAGAATTATAAACCTATTTGTTGTTACTCTCTTACTTTCTTTTAGTTTTATAGTGCAAAGTGAAGCAAAGGCGGAAAGCTCAACGGAATCAGAGGTAGGAATTACCTTTGAAGGAGAAGAATACGAGCCTCCAATTTTTCCTCTACCTAATGATGATTCAGACATTAGCATTCCATTATTAGACCCACCTATTCAAGGGCAGTTACCACAAACAAGTGAATCTGTTAATCGTGGCTCTTTGTTAGTAGGGTTATTTTTAGTGTTGACTGCTTATTATTTAACAATCACAAAAAGAGATGTTAATGAATCAAAATCAAGCATATAAAACTATATCCGATTTAGATAGAAAGGTGGAAGGAAATGAAAGTAGTCATCAAAAAAAGTTTGTTGGGAATAGCAGCAATATTAGGTTTGAGCATGTTAGTGCCTCATGCGTTAGCCGCTGAAACAAGTAGTCAAGCCGATTCAGATGTGGATCTTACGTACATTAAAAACGACGAAACGACAAAACCAATTGATCCGTCAGAACCAAAAGATGAAATTGAAGATAAACCAGGTACAGGAGAAAAAGGTCCGTTAAGCATCGATTATGCCTCTTCAATTTCCTTTGCGAAACAAAAAGTCTCAGGAGCAGAAAGAATTTATTACGCACTTCCAGACTTTGTAACAGTCAAGGCAACGGGAGTTGAAAAAGAAGTACCAAACTATGTCCAAATAACCGATAATCGTGGAACAGCTTCAGGTTGGACGCTTCAAGTGAAACAGCAAAATGCATTAAGATCTGCATCAGGTTCCGAATTAAAGGGCGCATTTCTTACCTTAAACAATGCATATGCTAGTTCTAAAAATGGTCAAGTAAGTGATGCATCGAAACCAAGCACACGCTCAAACGTTGACCTTGTTGTAACCAATACAGGTGAAGGTGAATTCTCGACACTTATGTCTGCTAAAGGGGAAAAGGAAAATCAAGTTGGCCAAGGAATAGGAACATGGACAGCTGGATTTTTAAAAAATGCAGATCAAACTGAAGGGGTTCAAGTAACCGTTCCTGCAAACCTTAAGATCAATCAAGAAAAATATACAACAACGCTTGTCTGGTTATTAAGCGATACGCCAGGCAACTAAAAAGGTAGAATTACTCAGATTCAAGGGGGAAAGAAAATGAAATTAACAAAGATTAGTTTAATGGGGTTAGTTGTTTCATCTAGTTTTGCGCTAACGGTTCCTGCATTTGCAGAATCAACACTTAAACCTAATGAAGCTGCAACAGACCAATCACAAGCAGATATCTTCTTTAAACAAAAACCAGTTGATCCTGACAATCCAAATAACAGTGGACCACTTATGATTAAACGGATTTCTGCCATTGATTTTGGGGAACAACTAATCTCCGGGAATGACACCACATATTATGCAAATTATCGTGATTTAGATAAAGAATATGATGTTGATGGAAATGTCATTGGAGAAAACATGCCTGCTTACGTGCAAGTAGAAGACAATCGTGGAACCAATAAAGGGTGGCAACTATTTATTAAAAATGATGGGTTTAAAACAAATAACGCCGCTAAAACAGAGTTAAAAGCCGCTGATTTAACATTCAATGTTACTTCTGTTAAAGGAGCAACTGTTTCAAATAATCAACCAAGTACATTGCCTGATCAATTTCTTAAAGAAAATGGCGTGACGTTAACAAATGAGTATCAATCACTGGTAACGGCAACGGATGGTAGAGGAATGGGAACGGTTGATTTATTGATGGGTGAAAAAAATACAAATGGAGCGGTGAGAAACCAATCTGTTTCGTTATTTGTACCAGGTTCATCAACTAAAATTAAAGATGCCAAATATACAACAACGGTCACATGGTTATTAATGAATGATCCAGTAACAGCACCAACAAAATAAACTACTAAGTCAGAGTACTTAAGTAAGAAAGAAGTGAAAAGATGAACTTAAAAAAATTAGTATTGGTTGGAATTTTAAGCTCTAGTATTTTAGGAAGCTCCGTTGCATTTGCAGATGAAGCTAATCGTGAGGGGAACATTCCGTCAAAAGATACCTCAGAATTAAAAGAAAAAGAAGCAGCTAAAGCAAAATCAGAAGGTGAGATTCGCTTTAAATGGGAAGAAACAGATCCAGATAATCCTAATAATAGTGGACCATTAAGCATTAATCGTATTTCCCACATTGATTTTGGGGAACAATTTATTTCTGGAGACGACAAAGTCTATCATGCGCTTTACCGTGCACAAGATGTTTCTTATGACAAAGATGGAGTGGTTGAAGCAGGCAAACATTTGCCTTCATACATTCAAGTTAAAGACAATCGTGCAACCAACGCAGGTTGGGGACTGTTTGTTAAAAGTAACGGATTTCATGAAGTTGACGGAAAAACCAACTCAGCAGGGACGTCAGAACTAACAGGAGCTATTTTAAGCCTAAGCGCAACAAAATCAATTGCAAAATCAGCTGGGAATATTGTTCCTACAGGATTGAATAAAAAGGTTGAACTAGGCAATGAGGGTGAATACCATCAACTAGTAAACGCCGCTAAAGGTGAAGGTATGGGACTAACGGACAATATGTTAGGTGACGAACTACCCGCACCACCAGCAGGTGAAAAAAATACAGCAATTACACTATCTGTACCAGGTAATACTGCTAAAGTAAAAGATGGTAAATATACGACTGAATTAACATGGCTGCTGATGAGTGAACCTTCTGCAGACGAAATGAAAAGGTAGGAATCGATTATGAAAAAAATAACACTAAGTTTAGTAGGCGTTTTTCTTTTTTCATCTGTCTTTTTAGGAACAACAGCATCAGCAGTAGAAGAAGTTGGAAAACCAGTGAAATCAAACGGATATGTAAATTTTGATTACGATGATGAAGATGCAACGCTAGGAACATTACGAATTAATAAAGTATCTAAAATCAACTTCGGTACCACTCCAACTAAAGGAGATACGGTCACAATCAATTCCATTTATTCAGCAGAAGATGAAAAAGATGGAGAGTTTTTACCACTAAATGTTCAAACGGTTGATAATCGCGGAAACAGCGCCGGTTGGCAACTTCAAGTTCAACAAACACGCCAATTCACTCAATTAGATGAATCAAATGTTCCTATTACGGATGCCAATAAGGAAAATGGTACTCTGTTAGATGGAGCTGAGCTAACATTGACAGCAACAAAAGCAACCGATTTATCAGCTGAGAAAGAAGCAAATCGAATTGCTCCTTCTATCTTTAAAAAAGTCACACTATCAACTGCTAAAGATGCAGGTTTTGTGACGGTTGCTTCGGCAAAAGAAAATGAAGGAATTGGAAGTTGGAATACTCTTTTTGGAGAAACTTCAGATACAATTGCTAATAACAACAGCGCAGTTACATTAAAAATACCAGGGGAAATCAAAAAAAATAAAGATGTTAGTTATGAAGCCGAATTAACTTGGACAATTGTTGCAACACCAGAAATCTAATAATAAAAAAGAATAGGGGAAATAAATCATGAAATTAACAAAATTAGCAGTAGTAGGATTAATGGCAACAACGGTGTTAGGATCAACAGTTCCAGCTTTAGCAGCAAGCGAAGTAGGAACACCAGCAACTTCAAAAGGAGCAGTTAACTTTCAAGAAGGTGGCGGTGAAACAACTCCGACAGATCCAGGAAACAATGGTGAAGATGGTGGAACGATAGTAAAACCAGATCCATCAAATCCAGGTGGGGCAGGCTTCTTGCGTATTGACCAAGCACCAGATTTAGATTTTGGAACTATGGCAATTGCAGGTAAGACAATTATCAACCCAGTTAAAGATGTAAAAGTTAACTTTAAAAACGAATCAACTGGAGAATTTACGGATGGGAAATATTATCCAGCGTATGTACAAATCACAGATGAACGTAGTGGAGATTACAAAGGCTGGACGTTAACAGCTAAAGCAACTGAGTTTAAAGCTTTCACACAAACTGGTGAAGTGGCGCCAGAAGGAACAGAAGGGTTAGTAGGAGCGCAATTAATTTTTAGTACAGCATTTGTTCAAACAAACTCTGGAGTGAAAGATGAATTAAAACCAGTTTCTAAAGCGGTAACAGTTGAAGCTAAAGATGATGATAAAGATCACACAATCCTAGGTGCAAGTGCTGGTAAAGGTGGCGGTCAATGGTCAGCTTTCTTCACAAAAGATGCGACGGAAGTTCCAGTTAAATCGGATACACAAGGAACAAGCGAAGGCATTCAATTATCTGTTCCAGCATCAGCTAAAAAGAACAAAGACTACAACTATGTTGCGGACTTAACTTGGACAATTGCAGCAACTCCAGACGCTTAATACGAATAATTAACAATTAAAAAAGAGATAAAAATAAAAAAGAAATTTGGGGGGAACCATCATGAAATTAACAAAATTAGCAGTAGTAGGAATCACAACCGCAACATTATTAAGCGTAGCAGCGCCAGCATTAGCAGCAGAAACAACTGTAGGAACACCAGCTGCACCAAAATCAAGTGTAAAGTATGTCCCAAGTGAAGGGGACAACGATGTGACGGTTCCAGATACAAAACCACCAGTAATTGTAGGTCCAGATGAACCAGGTGGACAAGGTCAAGTGATGATTGTAAGTGCTCCTAAGTTTAATTTTGGTGAGCAAGAATTAACAACAAAAACAAGAGATTATTCAGCAAAAATAACAAAATTAAAAAAACTTGATTCTGTAGATGAATACCGTTTAATGCCTCCATTGGTTCAAATCTCAGATACCTCTGGTCGTTCGAATGCAGATGCTAAATGGGCATTAAATGTGTCTATGTCTAACTTTATTGGAGCAGATAAATCAGAATTAGCTGGCGCAACAATCAAAATTGGCGGAGGCGCTAAAGTCTATAACAGTGTGGTTGCAGCAGATAGTGCAACAGATGGATCTGGTCTTGTGGCAGTACCGAATGTTGACGGTTTAAACTGGAAAAAAGGAGTTGTCTTGTCTTCAACAGCAACAGAGCTTTTATCAGCTAAGAACGGAAAAGGGAATGCATTGACGTCGTACGTAATGGACAGTGCTTACACAGGAGATAAGGTATACGCTGAAACCGATACCTTTGATGATGTTCAATTAAACGTACCAGGATCAACTGTTAAAGCAGTTCAAACTTATGAAGCAACAGTGACATGGGCATTGAGCCTAACACCTGAAGCATAAACACTTGTTAAACTAAAAAGAGGAATGGACAACATTATTGTGTCCATTCTTTATACGTATTCAGACGGAAATCTTGTGTTATATAATAAGTGGCCCGTTTCATAAAAGTATCAATACAAGGAGACAAAACAGTGAAAAATAAACTATCCATAGTAATCATCGCTTTAGCGATCATCAGTTCCACTTTTAGCATACAACCTAAACGGGCAGTTGCCGATGGACAGTCGGATGCAAATAAATCCGAACCAACTAGTATTTCAATATCTGCTAATTTACCTGATAACCAAATCAATAAAGATCAATCTTATTTTGATTTACTAATGAAACCGGGTCAAGAACAAGAGTTAGAAGTCGTGTTACGCAATTCGACAGATAAGGATTTAACGATGATAGCCTCAGCCAATTCTGCTGTTACAAACGACAATGGAGTGGTTGACTATAGTTTCAGTAAACCAAAAGCCGATTCAACTTTAAAAGTACCCTTATCGCAAATTGCTGTTATTGAAAAAGAAACTGTTGTACCAGCTAAATCAGATAAAATTGTAAAAGTTCATGTGAAAATGCCAAATGAACCCATCGAAGGAGTCATTGCTGGTGGGATTTACTTGCAACAAAAAGAAGATACAAATCAGAAAAACGCAGGTGATGGTGGCGTTCAAATAAAAAATAAATACGTTTATGTAATGGGGATTCAGTTAAGAGAAAAAGAAGACATAAGCCAGTTAGTAGCGGACATGAAATTAGATAAAAAGAAAATTAAACCTAAGCAAGTTAATTACCGCAATGTACTTGGAATCAATCTTCAAAATACTGAACCGGTTTATATTCGTAATTTAACCGTGGATGCAAAAATTTACAAAAAAGGCAGCCAAGAAGTGTTGCATGAATCAAAACAAGAAAGCTTAAAGATGGCCCCTAATTCCAACTTTAATTACGGAGTGAGTTGGGAAAATCAAGAATTTAAAGCTGGTAAATATCGTGCAAAAGTAACGGCTCATTCAGAAGACTACAATAAAGATTGGTCTTGGGACGAAGAATTTACTATCACTAAAAAAGAAGCAGAGGTCTTAAATAAAGAAGCTGTGGAATTGGAAGTCGCTCCGACTCCTTGGTGGGTATATGTCTTAATTGGTCTAGGAATTGCATTCTTATTATTGTTAATTTTATATTTGATTAAGCGTTATATTGATAAGAAAAAAGAAGCAAAACGAAAAGAAGAAGCACGGGCACGTAAACGAAGACGCGCACAAAAAGAAAAACAAAGAGCAGCATCGGATGCAAAAAGAAAGTCTAAAAAAGTAAACGAGTAAGATTTAGCAGTAGGGGGAAGTAAAATGAAGTTAACAAGTATGGTAGGAATAATCGCAATTGGAATAGTGCTCACTCCTGAAATGACTGTCTTAGCTGCACCGACAACAAATAGTAAAGTGATTTTTTCAGAAGGTGAAGTTACGGGAGATATCGTTCGACCAGATGACGCTGCTGGGGAACTAATTATTCCTCAACCAGAGGGAGTAAAACCCACAGGTTCGCTTGCGATTACTTATGCACCGTCTTTTGATTTTGGGGAACAAAAAATTTCAACAAAAAAAGAAACCTACTTTGCAAAAAGTATGTTGTTTTACGATAAAAAAGACACTGGGAAGAATAATCCAAAGTATATGCCTAGCATTTTAGCAGTAGAAGACGCAAGAGGTTCAAAAGCAGGATGGACAGTAAGCTTATCAGCAAGTCCGTTTGTAGGAAATACCCCTGAAACAAGTCAAAAGATTTTAAAAAACGCAACAATTACTTTTTTAATGGGAAAACAGGTCTATAATACGGCTGACCCAGATCCTGGAGAATTAGTAATTGATGGTCGTTACGATGTTCATGAAGCAGATGGAGATATTGTTATTGAGACTAGTGGAACCCAACTAAATCCGATACCAGCACCTAAAGATATTTTAACAGCATTTTCAGGTCAAGGAGCAGCGGGAACAAGAGTAGTTTTTAATCAGCTTTATACGGGAACTTTAAGTAGTGATAAGCCAAGCGTTTGGACAAAGGACACATTAAATTCAAATATAGTCTTGACAGTTCCACCATCTGCTGGAGCAGAAAAGAATGTTCAATATACTTCAGATTTGACATGGGAACTAACAGCAGCACCAAAGTAAAATAACAAATACTAGCGTAATTGAGGCACCATTAATAGGGGGAAATATAGTGAATAAAAGCATTAAAAAATGGATACAGATACTCATGATTTTATTTGTAGCGGGTAGTTTTCCTATGATTGGAGAGGCAAATGAACAAGGTTTAGGATTTTCCATTCGACCGATTCATCCTGATAATCAATTAGATAAAAATCAAACCTATTTTGATTTGAAAATGGAACCGAATCAAGTTCAAGAGCTTGAGGTAATGATTCGTAACAATACAGATCAAGAAATCATTGTTGAAGCCAGTGTTAATGCAGCTATAACTAATTTAAATGGGATTCTTGATTACAGCTGGAATTTAGAAAAAGCAAAAGAGCTAGCAAAGAATTATAATCAGCACACATCAACAGAAAAAATAGATGTCAATCAAATTAAATATGACTCTTCTTTAAAAATGCCTTTACCAAGTCTGATAACGAGTGAAAAAGAAATTAAGGTTCCAGCACAATCAGAGTTGCCTTATAAAATGCAAGTAACAATGCCAGAGAAATCTTTTGATGGAATTATTTTAGGTGGCGTACGATTTACACAGCAAGAGACTACAGTAAAAGAAACTGCTTCAGATAAAGGTGTACAAATTAAAAATAAATTTGCTTATTCTCTTGGTATTCAATTACGAGAAACAGATGAATTAGTGATGCCAGACCTTAAATTAGATCAAAAAAAAATAAAAGCGAATTCTGTTAATGGACATACCGGCGTGACAATCAACTTGCAAAATCCTGCAAAGACATTAATGCGAGATCTTGAAGTGAAAATGACTGTTTATCAAAAAGGAAGTCAAAAAAAGTTAATCAGCTCAACAAAAAAAGGGTTAAAAATGGCTCCTAATTCTAATTTTGATTATGGGATTGATTGGAACAATCAACCATTGCGGGCGGGAAACTATACCGTCAAAGCTTTAATCGAAAATCACGCAATTGATGGAGAGCCAAGTGAACTGAATAAGAAGTGGGAATTTGAAGAAACTTTTACAATTACAAAAAAAGAAGCAAAAAAAATAAATGATCAAGCGGTTGATTTAGATGAACCTACAATCAGCTGGTGGCTATATGTCGTAATTGGCTTGCTGGGAGTTCTTATTTTATTGATGGCAGTCATTATTGCCAGAAATCATTTTGATAAGACAAAAGAAGTTCAAAAGAAACAAGATTTAAATCGAAAAAAACAACAATTGAATCAGAAAAAACGGATAAAAGCATCCTCTAAAAAATCGAAAATTAAAAGAAAGGAGTGATCATGTTTCATGAATGCATTAACGGGTATCTATCTTATATTTGGCTTGCTTTTTAGCCTGTTATTTATTGGGTTTTATCTTTTTTCTAAAGCTAAAAAGATTCTATCTAATTCCATACTAACAGTTGGCATTTTAATGAGTGGTTTTCTGTTTACAGTGTTGATTATTGGGATGAGTAGCCAATTAAATGAAGTACATGCACTCTTTTTACTTACGATGGTGATTTTCTTTTTGATGATGTGTCAATTAATGTTACTATTTATCGTGTTATTTAAATCTGGGAAACGTAAAAAGAAGCGTAAGAAGGAGGTTGAAAAATGAAAAAACGGATTTTTTTTCCAGTTGCATTAGTAGTGTTGCTTTTACTAGGTCAACGAGTAATAGAGTTGCCAGTTAAGTCTATTTTAGCTCAATCCGAACTACCAAGTGTGACGATTGCAACGAATAAAAACGATGAAGCAAAAGAAGTGGCAGTTGAAGAGCCCTTTAATGTAACTGTTGACCGATTAAATCAGGGGAGATATGTAGTCGAACTTCCAAAAGAACTTGATTGGGTTGCACCTGAAAAAGAATTAACTGGAATGACCTATTCTGAAAAGACAAGACAATTAACGTTAGAGCAAGCATCAGAAGACGCCATCACCTTTAGTTTGAAAGCTAATACTGTTGGAACCTATCAAGTGAATATCGCTTCCACAGTTGAAAAACAAGAGTCAGTTCTATTTGAAGTGAATGCAATCGAAAAAAGTGAGACAAAATATGAAGAAGCAGATTCAGTACAAAACGAAGAATTGACAACCTTTGCAGAAGCGCCACAAATGTTGTCTTTAAATCGACTGGATGATCTGACAGGTTGGGATGATATTTCTTCAAAGAGCTTTGGTTCATGGATATTTAATCAAAAAAGTGAGATATTCAGTTCAGCCTTGTTGCCTAAAGGAGCCTTAATAACAAGCTTAAACCCGGGTGGCGGAAGAAATAGAACGACAGCAGATCCAACTATAGAAGAGCAAATACGAGCTTTTAGAGTGGATGTACCTGGAATACAGTATCATTCAAGAGATGAATCTAAGACGAATTCTGTGGCTTGGTATGTTCCAGGCACAGTCAGTGGTTTTCTTGGTAAAAGTATAACTGTAAATAGTACTGAAGGTACGAGTATTCATGGAGAGACTGATTTTAAATCCTTAGGGCTTGTAGTAGCCGTTAACAATGACATCAATACGCTACAAGAAATTTCAGTAGGACCAAAGAATCAGATTGGCTATCCTTCAGATGAATCGAAAGTGAGCAACGTAGATATAAATACCTTTAAGGTATACAAAAAAGCGAATGCTCTTGATCGTAAGTTTGCGTATGATGTAACAATTGGTACGTATAAGTTTCATGTAACAATTGCCTATATTCCTAACTTTGAAACAGACGTTGTCAATGTTGTTTATACGTATACGAATATTGGCGACAGCACGATTCCTGGTTTGATGACAGGATTCAATTATACCCCTGAGTTTAGAACGGCAAAGATCACTACAGATCTAGGTGCAATTGGTACGAAAAAAGCAGGGGTAATACAATACATGGGGAATAACAAAGGAATTTTTGGGACAGCAACAGAAGGTGGGCACCGGGCTGAAATTTATCCTAATTACCGTGAAGATGGACCCGATTCATGGGCTGCTTGGTCAGAATCATTTAAATCAAGAGATGGAAATCGAGATATTACAAAATTTATGAATGGTTTTAAGAATCCAACGGATTTGTATTCAGAGGGAGATGAACGTGACGCCATTGCTCCAAATACTCAAATTAATGAAAATACAGCAACCAATACAAATGCAACAATCAGTATGAAATGGAACCCACAAGACTTAGCGGTTGGTGAGTCAAGGACGAATTCATGGGCGTATGCTACGGAAGCAGTCTCTACCTTACCAAAATTGAAGTTAGATGAAAACGATGCTTATTACAGTACTGATGATAATAGTGGCGTGATAAAAGGAACTTGGCGTAATTATGAAGATGGAACGAGCATCAATACAATTAAATACAGTATTGACGGTGGTGCGTATCAAAACTATCCCGTTTCATACAAAACATTAGGAGAAGTTGGCTTGCCACAAGATTTTGAAATTCCAATTTCATTAGTTGCACCAGGGGATCACACGGTTCGAGTTTACCTATCCTCGAGTAAAGGGATAAATACATCAACCTATTCTAAAATCTTTAAGTTTAAAGCACCAAAACCTAAATTTAATTCAACTATTTCAGTGAAAACAGGTGCTGAAGAACGGACTACTCTTTCACCAGGTGAAGATTTTAACTTTGATTTAGCAATGAATATGACTACTCAATATTCACAACTAATTGATTCTGTCATTCAAGTGCCAATTGATGCCACTGTGATAGATGTAAGTAAACTCAAAGATTTAAGCATTACAAAGCAGGATGGGACAAAAGGAACGATTAGCTTCAACGCCACATTAAATCAATTAGAAGCGCAATTCCCAACAAGTTTTGTAGCAGGCGAGACACTGAATCTACATTTTGCAGGACAAGTGATTGATTTAGATGAATTAGTAGATCAACAATTAATATTCGAAGCAACAATCAAAGGAACTTCTGGAGATAGTGTTAAAGAAGACTTTGAACTTCCAGTAGCAGAAAAACCAGTTAAGAAAATTAACATCATTCCAGCAATAGCTACTGTAACAGTAAATTTCTTAGATGGTGATAGACAACCAATAGTTGGTTATACGCCATATGAATTAATTGGAAAAACGAATGAGCCTTATAATTTATTTTTAGAATATGATGTGATTACGATTCTAGAAGAAATTGAATCTAAAGGATATGTGTTAACAGATTCGCCTGCGAATGAAAGTGGTATTTTCAATCGAAATGGAACCGTTGTAGATTATATCTTTAACGGAAGTATCAATTTTACAAAACATACTTCAACAGTTGATTTTGGTAAACTGAAGATTAACTCGAATACTCAAATTTACAAACCGCAACTGATTGATGATGGCAAAGGATTAACGAACAATTTATACTTTGAAATTTCAGACACACGAAATAAAGCGGAACGTAAGCCATGGGAAATCAAGGCGAGTGTAGTGCAAGAATTAACAGCAAAAAATCACAAAGTACCATTGCCAGGAAACTTTATTTTCAAAACAAAAGATAAAAAAGACATCACATTGAATAAGAGTGAAGAAGTGATATATAAACAATTAGATACGACAAGTCAAGTGACAAAAATCTCTTTTGATTCCAATCTTGAAGAAGGACTGAAATTAAAAGTCAATCCAGGTATCTATGCAGATGATTATCAAGGAAGCATTTCCTATACACTGGAAAACGCACCATAAAATGAAAAAAACGAGGGAAACACTAGCTGTTTCTCTCGTTTTTTTACTTATTAAAGGATTTAAGAAAAAGCAATTGTTGAATTTTGTCTATTAAAACTTTCCAAATTTGAGGATTGAAAATATCTTCTATATAAAAAAGAGGAGTATCATAATGATTTGTTTCGTAGCTATCTGAAATAATAAAATCAGCTTCACTAATCTTTGAGGTGACGTCTAAATGTTCTCTTGAAAACAATTGAAAAATCTTGGATTCAATTAATTCTTCTCCATAATTTTTCTTAGAGTATTGAATGTAGATTTTTAATTTAAAAGAATGTTTAAATTCCAATAAAAAATAAAACATTGAATGAGCAATAGGAGCTAAATGAGAGTCAAAAGTAAATTCTTTTTTGAAGGCAGTCGTTTGTAAAAATTGTTGGCAAAATTTCTTGATTTCCCGACTAATGCTGCTTATATAATCATCATTTGTTAATGTGTCGGGAATCGCAATAGGCGTTAACATTAATTTTTCAGGATAGATTTCAACATAAAAAAGATAGAGTTGAAGAGAAACAACATAATAAAAATAAAATAAACGTTCATCAAATGTAAGTTCTAGATTAAAGTAGTCAATAAACTGTTCAAGCAGTTCTTTGCTTAAGCTGATGAGTTTTGTATCAAGTTCTAAAAGAAGCAAAGCGATTTGTCTTTTTTGCTGGGGAGAATCAAGGTTGCCTACATGGAGTCGCGCCATGTAATTAAAGTAAAGCTTTTCTCTTTCTAAATGCGTTGAATTCAGAGTCGGAATAGAATGTTCTAAATCAGGAGAAACATCATTTATACGTGAAAACTGTTGAAAAATCAGTTGCATTTCTGGGTCCAAATCAATCAAAGTGCCCTTGTCTTTAATCCGCCATGAACATAAGGTAATAAGGGAAGACATTCGATTAAGGGCAGAGTGTTTTTCTAAAATGGTCTCAGAATAATCAAGTTTTAGATGGGTAGTGTCAATCTCGTTGCAATCACGAAAAGGTTCAATCCCTTTGTAAGCATTCCAAAAGAAGTAAAAAATAAAAGCACGAATATCTTTTTCAGCACCAATTAAATTACTGGTTAGTTTAGTCCCAAATTTTATCGTTAAATGAAACTCTTCAAGAATGGGTTCAAGCTCTTTCAATTTCTTATACGTATTAGGGATACTGATGTACAGATTGACGCTTAGGGCTTCGACAGAAGAAGCACCATGAATAATCAACTCCTCGAGCACTTGATATTTCAATGACTTTTGCAAATAAAATAATTTGATTTGATCCACTAAAAAATTAGTGGGAAGCTGTGTCTTGTTTAACAGACGAAAGCCTTCCTTACTTTTTAGGATAGCAAGTTCATTTGACGGGTAGAAGGTGTTTAGGTCAAGTTGAATTTGGTCGATATGTTTTAAAACTGAATTTTTTGAGATTGCGGTATTATGGGAAAGCTCAATCAATGAGCAAGAACGATTTTTATATAAAAGGTGTTTGAATAGCAAAAATCTGCTTTTGTTTCCTTTGTCAAATAAGGGAATCATTTACTGTGCCTCTCTTCATTTATAACGAATGATTTTATAGATTAGAGCATACAACACTGGTTTTTTTTTTTCAATACGAGAGTTGCGGTAAAAAAAGCGATTTTACATTTTTGACCTAGTTTGTATTCTTTTTGGATAAGTTTTGGAAATAAATTAATGCTAGTATAGGGATATCAGAAATATTAAAAAGGGATTAGGAGTTGAAACTGAAAATGGCGGTTATTGGATATATGCGTGTGAGTACGCAACATCAAAAATTTGATTCGCAGCAAAGTGCGTTGGAGAAATACGGTGTAGATAAATTATTTCAAGAGTATGAAAGTGGCCGAAAAAGAGAGCGAAGTGAACTGAATAAAGCATTAAAGCTTCTTAAAGAAGGTGACACGTTCGTTATTTTTAAATTGGATCGTTTAGCAAGAGGAACCAAGCAATTACTGACGTTGATGGAGATGTTTGAAGAAAAAAAGATTAATTTTGTTAGCATTGAAAACAATATTGATACATCGACACCGATGGGGAAATTGATGTTTACCATCATGAGTGCTTTTGCTGAAATGGAAGCAGACTTGATACGAGAACGAATTTTAGCGGGACTTTCAGCAGCTAAAGAAAAAGGTGTTACTTTAGGGAGACCCGTTCAATTTGAAAAAATCAATCATGCCTTAAATTTGTACCAATTTACTTCATTAAGTATTGATGAGATTTCAGAAGAGTGTCAATTGTCCAAACAAACGATTTATACACATTGCAAAAAAAACTCCATTTCACGGAAAAAAAAGAAATTGTTGACGAGTTAATTAGAAAATAAACAGCGATAAATAGAAAAAACTTGCTTTTGAAAATAGAAACGACATATCGTATAAAATAATAGAACCATCAGAAAAAAGTTTGCGAAATAGATAAAATGGTGTTAAAATTAGTTTTGATAAGACAAGTTTTTTCGGGCTGTTAGCTCAGTTGGTAGAGCAGCTGACTCTTAATCAGCGGGTCGAGGGTTCGAACCCCCCACAGCCCATAATTTAATTTTCCTACAAGACGCATAAACATTTGGATGAAGGATATACCCAATGTTTATGCGCCTTTTTACGTCTAACTCAATCTACTAGTTACTAAAGACGAATAGGATTAACCTGTAAATAAATCGTTTTTGTAGATCTTGATAAAGTAATCGCATATATAATTTAGTTTTAACGAGAGAGGAGAGTTCATGAATGGAGCAGGAGGGAACGACATTAACGACATTTGATTTTTTAAATTTAGCTGAAGGTATCCGGATAGAAGCCGTTCAATTTTCACCAGTATTTATCGTTTCTAATGAAGAAAAAATAATCTTTTATTTTACAATGATTTTAAAAAAAGACCAAACCATTACTTTTTATTTTGCTACATTGGATCTTAAAAGCAAAGGAAAAGTGACCGGAACAAAAAACGAAATTGCACATGAATTTAATGGGAAAGTAATACTTTACTCAACTAATTAAAAAAAGACAAACTCCGTTGAATGTATTAATTCAACAGAGCTTGTCTTTTTTGCGGTTCCTATTTTAGCCATCTATAAATTGAAATCATCACTAACAATTTTAGCCGTTTCAGCAATTAATTCATCATTATAGTCACTTTCTTGTTGTTCTTTATTTGAAAAAATAACCAAAACGATAGGCTTTCTATTGGGCGGATACAACACAGCAATATCATTGCGAGTCCCGTATGAACCAGCTCCTGATTTATCGCCTACGATCACATCTGATGGAACACCGGCACGTATTAGCTTACTTCCAGTAGTATTTTCTATCAGCTGTTTTTTATAAAATTCTAGTTTGTCTGTTGGAAGTTTGTGATCAATAGCTAATTTTTTTAAGTCTAGCGCAATTTCTTTTGGTGTACTAGTATCTCTGATATCACCTGGGGTAGCTTCGTTCAATTCGGTCTCAAAGCGTGAAGAAAATGGTTTGATTTAATTCATCCCAAGAGGATTCATTTAATACTAAACCGCCTGCTAAAGCTTTATAGGTTGATGCAAAGGCAAATCGTTGATTTTCGTTGTAAGCGACTACTTTATTCGTTTCGGTATCTAATCCATAAACACCTAACGTAGCCTCATACTTTTTTTCTAATTTTTCAAAATTGAGAGCATCCTTTTTTTGTAACGTAGTGTCTATTTTTGTCTTGGCCACATCTTTACTAGGTTTTAAAACAGCTCCGACAACCAACGCAATTCCCAGCGTTATGAGTAGCAAACTTAGGTACTTTTTATTTTTCATTTTTTCCTCCTTTAAAGCGCGGTATGATTTTTTCCTTTCATGTGAACTATACGCTATTCATTTTAACTTTTTGCGTTGAATGAATTAAAAAAATCTAAAAACCACTAGTCAAAAATTATGAATGGCGGTTTTTAGGTTCTATATAGAAAGGAAAATTTTAATGCTGCCATCCTCAGCATAATATTCAAAATCTGTTTGATAGGTACGAACTTGGTTTATCTTTGCATCGCGCCAAATTTTTTGCCAAGCTTCACCGACGCCTGATGGCGAAGCAGTTTTAACAGGGATTTCTAGATAATTCCCATCATTTAGTAGAATGGTTTCTTCAAATTTTGCTGTTTCATTTCCTACTAAAAGATCATAACCGCCAGTGAAATCACTCTCATAGTTAAAATAAACAGCATAGATAGCGCCTTTGAGTTCCATATTTGGAACGCGGCTCCATAAGTCGAGAATGGGATGGAGTTGTTGATTCGTTGTTCTGATTTTCAACCCATGAATTGTTTTGCTCATTGTGTTTGTCACTCCCTTTAATTGATAAGGTTAGTTTAGCATTTAAAAGCTGACAACTATCTGTCATCCTTTAAAAAAAAGACATGTTACACATGGAACATTGAAAACTAAGCATTTTTTTCGTTAGATTCAATTTCTTTTGTTAAGAAATAGGAAATGACCGTTCGAATGACAACAATCGATGCCAACATAATCATATCATCTAATGTTGGGTTTAAAATGGATTCAATAATATCTGCAGCAATCAAAATTTCTAAACCAAATAAAATATAAGAGCCTAATTGATTTTTGATCACATTATTGCGGTAAACGGTATCGTTTCTTGAATAAGGGAAGATGATTGTTTTAGTAAAATCTATCATCGCTAATAATACACCCCAAACAATGACTAAAATGGATAAGGTATTTAAAACTAAAATTAGCATTTCTAATAATGCTTTGAATTCCACCGTGTTCACAATCCTTTCTAATGTGTTAGATAATTTTAGTGTACTATGATTGACTGGAAAAGTACAAAATAAAAACAGCCAAATGAATGTTAAAAGGCTCATTTGGCTGTTTTTTAATTATGATGCAAAGACAATTTCCCATTCTGCTCGTTTAGCTAAAAATTCTTCCGCTAATTCCTGAGCGCCTATCAATGTATGACTTGCAGCCCAACCGCATTGGATTTCATTGCTGGCAGGAACTTCTGTAGCCACTAAAACATCTTTCATCGTTGCTTCTAAAACATCTAAAATTTCATTGTAGTTATCATGATTAATGACTGTTAAATAGAAACCAGTTTGGCATCCCATCGGACTCCAGTCAACAATATAGTCCGCATGATTGCGAATCAACTCAGCAGTTAGATGCTCTAATGAATGCAAACTTGCCATTTCCATGTGTTCTTTATTGGGTTGCTTAAAACGCACATCGTATTTATAAATGATATCTCCATTGTTGCCTGCTTTTTTTCCAGCAAGACGAACATAGGGGGCTTTGACCTTTGTATGGTCTAAATTAAAACTCTCAACATTCATTTTTTCCATGATTGTTACCTCCAGTAGTTATTTTTGTGCTTCTACAAGCCAAACGAAGTCGTTCATTTGTTCAAATGAAACGGTAAAGCCTGCCTTTTGAAAAGCGTCTCTCATAGTTGAAATTAAGGGATAGTATTCACGCTTTAAATCAGATGCTAAATCATAAAATCCCGATATTTCGGCATTTTCAATGGCGCTTTGATACGCTTGAGTACTTTCAAACATCGTGTCAGCAAAGATAATTTTTCCATCAGCTGTTAATTGGTGATAATAATCTTTCAACGCACGTTGCTTTTCAGAATCTGTTAAGTGGTGAAAAACATAAGTGCTAACGATAGTGTCGATTGGAAAAGTAGGGCGAGGATACTCCTCTAAATCGCCATCATAAATAACGAAATCAGCAGGTAATTTCTCTTTTGCTAATTGGCGCATTTCTAAAGAAGGTTCGATTGGAAAAACCCGTTTGCCACTTGCTAATAAAAGGCTTGTTAGATTTCCAGTTCCAATTCCAAATTCTAAAACAGAGTCCCCACTACGGCGAACTACTTGATTTAAAATTTCTTTATAGTTCTTAAAAACAGCTTGATAAGCTGGATCCTTTCCTTCAACAAAGGTATCGTAATCGGTTGCCCATTCTGAAAAAACAGTTAAAAATTCTCTTCCCATAATGAAATCCTCTTATCGTGAAGCAAGCGCCAGCGCTTGTTTCACGTCTTCCATTAAATCGTCGATATCTTCCAATCCAACAGAAAGTCGAATCAATTCGTCCTTGATGCCAGCTTTTTCTCGTAGCTCTTTTGGTATGGAAGAGTGGGTCATAATAGAAGGGACTTCTGCAAGACTTTCTACTGCACCTAAACTTTCA
The DNA here is from genome assembly GCF_900258435.1 of Carnobacterium divergens. Lineage (NCBI taxonomy): Bacteria > Bacillati > Bacillota > Bacilli > Lactobacillales > Carnobacteriaceae > Carnobacterium > Carnobacterium divergens. Next base: position 342,066 of record NZ_LT992558.1, read on the forward strand.
GCAAGTGTAAAAACTTGTAAGCTTTCAACGAAGGTTTTGGCAGAAGAGCCTGGCGTTAATTCAAAGGAAATAATTCCACTAAAGCCTGTTGATTGTTTTTTAGCAATCGCGTGTCCTCGGTGGGAAGCTAGTCCCGGATAGTAAACTTTTGCGACATGGGCATTCTCTTCTAAAAAGGTCGCAATTTTCAAGGCATTGACTTGGTGTTCGTCCATGCGAATTCCTAGCGTTTTAATCCCTCTTTGCAACAACCAGCTATCTTGAGGTCCTAATACGCCGCCGATTGCATTTTGTAGAAAACCGATTTCCTTTGCTATTTCAGGACGATTAGTTGCAACCAATCCAGCCACCACGTCACTGTGTCCACCAAGATACTTCGTTCCGCTATGCACCACAATATCAGCACCTAAGGTTAACGGACGTTGATTATAAGGCGTTGCAAAGGTGTTATCAACAATGCTAATTAAATTATTTTTTTTAGCAAAGGCAGTCACACCTGCGATATCCGTGATTTTCAAAAGAGGATTGCTTGGCGTTTCTAAATAAATGGCTTTTGTTGATGGAGTTAAAGCTTTTTCTAAAGAAGCAAGGTCACTTGTATCCACGATGGTAAATTCAAGCCCTTGCTTCTTCATTACGCCATTCAGTAAGCGGAATGTACCACCGTAAACGTCGTCGCCGACAATCAAATGGTCGCCTTGTTCAAATAACGAAAACACAGTATGGATGCCTGCTAAACCTGATCCAAAGGCAAAACCTTTAATTCCTTCCTCTAAATCTGCAATCAATTCTTCCAACGCAAAACGAGTTGGGTTCCCAGAACGAGAATATTCGTACTCTGGTTCGCCGCCTAGCTCCTTTTGAGCATAGGTAGAAACTTGATAAATCGGCACACTAAGTGCTCCTGTATAGTTGTCACGACTGATTCCGCCGTGGATTAACTTGGTTTTCATTTTCATAGAAAACCCTCCTAACGATATATTTTTTGACTCAAATAACGTTCACTACTATCTGGAAAGACGGTCACAATGTGACTTCCGGCAGGCAAAATTGCCGCCTCTTTCAGACAGGCGCAAAACGCGGCACCGCTTGAGCTTCCGACAAATAAACCTGCTTTTTTAGCTAATGCTTTAACATAATAGAAGGCATCTTCGTCTGATATCGTATAAATTTCATCAAATAAGGTTTGATCGACAAAATCTGGGATAAATTCCATTCCAATTCCTTCTGTATCATGTCCATGAGGCGCACCACCATTTAAGATAGAGCCCACTGGTTCAACGATACAAGTTCGAGTAGTGGAATCGATTTCCTTTAAGTAACGAGCAGTTCCTGAAAAAGTACCGCCACTTCCCGCACCAGCTACAAAGGAAGTGATGGGTGTTGTTGGGAGATCGTGCTTAATTTCAGGACCTAATGTTTCATAATAGGTTAGAGGGTTATTAGGATTTTCAAATTGTTTTGGTAAAAAGCTATTCGGCATCTCTTTTGCTAACGCTTCGGCTTTTTTGATGGCTCCTGCCATACCGTCCTTAGTTGGAGTATGAACAATTGTTGCACCAAGAGCTTTCATCAAAGCTTGTTTTTCTTCGCTAAATTTTTCAGGCACCACAAATAAAACAGCGATGTTGTGTTTTTGAGCAGCTAAAGCTAACCCAATTCCTGTATTGCCAGCAGTCGGTTCAATAATCACAGAGTCTGTTGTTAGGCTACCATCTGTTAAGGCACCTTCAATCAACTTTACTCCAAGACGATCTTTAACACTGCCCCCAGGATTGAACATTTCTAATTTAGCAAAGATTTTAGTCCCCTGAGGAACATCAAAGCCTTTGATTTCTAAAAGTGGTGTATTTCCAATAAGTTCATTTACTGAGTGAAAAAGCATTTGCGAAAAACTCCTTTTGATTTGTTAGTAAAACAATGAGAATCCTATGAAAAATTTATTAATATGAATTATAGTTCACTTTTAAAAAATAAGCAACACAAAGATTTTGTTATTTAAAATCGTTTGCATTCCTTGTTTGTATAAAAATTCATTTTTATTAGAGTTATTTAATTGTAGTGGTTAGTAGCTCTCTTGATGAAGCGTTTCTTTTTTTTTTAAGGGGTTATTTTTGAATCGAAAAAAGTCTAATTTTAAGGTTAGTAACAGACGGAAAATTAAATTGGTCTAGGTAGAGAATGACCTTGAAGTGATTTAGCTGATTTTACTTAATATACTTGGCTAAGCAATTAAGCAAAAAACATGTTTTTTTTCATGTGATAAGGGTATAATAAAAGCAAATTGTTTCAAGTATTATAATAAGAAAACAGTGATTGCAACTAGATTATTTAAGACAATCTAACATTATATTTATTCATTTTAATAACTGTTTTTTTCATATTAAAGAATAAAGGATAGTTTGGTTAGAAAATCAATTAAATTGAAAAAAACAGTTGATTTTTTCTGATTTGAAGCATAAAATTAAGCCATAATTTAGAAATCAGGCAACTTGTCTGATTGGTTTTCATGTGACTAAGTTGTATTAGGCATGATAAAAGACTTCGCTAATTGGGCTTTGAAAAAATCTCAAATAGGGATTCCTTTTGTCGTGCCTTTTTATAGTGTTCAAATAAGAAGGGAGTTTTTAACATGGGTTTATTTTTTAACAAGAAGAAAAAAGAAGCAGCAGTCGAGGTTGCAGGTGTGAGTGAAGCATTAGTTGCAATTGCAGATGGTAAAATTTTACCAATCAATGAAGTACCAGATCCTGTTTTTGCTGAAAAAATGATGGGTGAAGGTTTTGCAGTAGAACCAACTTCAAATGTTATCGTAGCACCAATTGGTGGGACATTAGTACAAGTTGCAGATACCTTACACGCATATGGCATTCAATCAGAAAGTGGCGTAGAAGTGTTAGTTCACGTTGGATTAGATACTGTTGCTTTACAGGGTAAAGGATTTGACGCGCAAGTAAAAGTTGGAGACGTTGTAAAACAAGGCGATCCGCTAGTGAAAATTGACCGTGAATTTTTAATTGCAAATGCTCCAAGCATTATTACGCCAGTAATCGTAACAAATGGCAATATTGAGTCTTATAACTATGACTTCAAGGGAAGTGGCGAAGCTGTAGCTGGTGAAACAGTTGCAATGGTGGTTTCTAAAGCCTAAAGGTTGTGTTCTCAGGGAGTAACTGAAGGAGCAGATGATCCAACATGAAAATAAAAAAAGTATTTAATCAAAACGCTGTTCTTGTTGCCGATGGCGCCATTGAAAAAGTGGCAATCGGCAAGGGCATCGGGTTCAATAAGAAAAAGAATGACCTTGTTCATGAACGAGACATTGAGCAAATGTTTGTGATGGAAACCGAGCAAGAAAATTTCCAACAATTGTTGTCTCAAATTGATGAAGTCTACTTTTTTGCATCAGAACGTATTATTAAACATGCTGAAACAATTTTAAAAGAGAAGTTAAATGAACACATTCATATTGCGTTAGCCGATCATATTGCTTTTGCAATGGATCGACTGAAAAATGGCATTATTGTTCAAAATAAATTGCGTAAAGAAATCGAAGTGCTGTATAGTGAAGAATTTTTAATCGCTGAATGGGCAATCGAGTATCTTTCCACGCAATTTGGAATTACCTTTACATTAGATGAAGCGGCTTATATTGCAATTCATATTCATAGTGCTAGAACAAGTGAGTACGGAAATAATAAAAGTATTCGTGAAATCACCATGGTTTCAGAGATGGCTCGTGTGGTAAGTGAAGAATTAGCAATTGATTTCACTAGTTCGGAGATGAGTTTGTCTTATTCTCGTTTAGTAACTCATTTAAGATTTGTTTTAGAACGATTTTATACAAAAAAATATCATGCGATGGATCAAGATGTATTAGCCATTATTAAAAAGAAGTATCACCTTAGTTACCAAGTAGCATTAAAAGTTTCTACGATGTTACTTGTGGATTTTGGTATTCGTTTACCTGAAGATGAATTGGGCTATATCACGATTCATATTGAGCGACTAAGCAATTTAACATGAGTAAAAGAAGTTTGAATTTGGAGGAATTTTAAAATGAAAAAAGAGTCATTAGCAAAAAGATATGGAATTGCCTTATCTTATATTGCAGTATCAGTAGTTTCGTTATTAATTTTTTGGGCACTTTCACTAACAGGCGTGGGTGCTTTTGTAGGGATTTTTAATGCCTATAAATTGATCTTTCCGTTAATTGTTTCTATTTCTGTAGCAACTGGGATTGGCTTTGATCACAGTGGTGCTTCTGCTTTAGCTGGAGCTGTCGGTTACTTAGTGTTTGGGTCTTCATTTTCAGTCTTAGTTGATCCTAAAACAGCATTTCTAGTAACATCTCCGATTAAATTATTTGGTTCAGTAGGATTAGACCAACTCTTCTTTATCCTTTGTGGATTGTTCATGGGAATGGTTGCTGGCGTATTGTATAACAAATTTTACAACATCAAAATGCCAGAATGGTTGGCTTTCTTTGGTGGACGTCGTTTCGTTCCAATCGTAACCAGCGTTGTCGCTTTGTTTATCGGTTCATTTATTGCCAACGTTGTTATTCCACATTTATAAGAGTTAAATAGGAGGATTTTAATCATGTTAAATCAAATGCAAAAAATTGGGAAAGCGTTAATGCTTCCAATCGCAGTATTACCTGCTGCTGGGTTGTTAAATCGACTTGGTGCAGCAGATGT
>NZ_LT992558.1:346865-443597 GCF_900258435.1 Carnobacterium divergens
GCAGGAGCACGTGGTGTTGTGAAAATCAACGAAACAGCTGTTCAGGTTATTGTTGGAACCGATGTTGAGTTTATTGCAGATAAATTAAAAAATGAATTAGATAAATAAAACTAAAAAACCCGTGATTTTCAACTTGAAAATCACGGGTTTTTATTTTAATTGCGGATATTTTTAGATAAGAATAGAGTTATTGATTTGTTAATTTTATGAAAATTTTGCACTTCCTACACTGGTTAGGTATAATGGAGGATAGGATGAGCTTACTGGGCAAAAAAATGCATAGTTATCTTTAAGCTGAACGCAAAATTTGCCATCCGTATTAAACGCTTTATTGAATCCAAGGAGGGTTACAATATGAAAAAAATACTAGTAGTAGATGATGAGAAGCCGATTTCAGATATTGTGAAATTTAATTTAACTAAAGAAGGATATGAAGTTTTTACAGCGTATGATGGAGAAGAAGCCTTAGCGATGGTACCCGATGTGGAACCAGATTTAATCTTATTAGATTTAATGTTGCCAAAGGTTGATGGTTTAGAAGTGTGTCGTGAAGTTCGTAAAAATTATGATATGCCGATTATTATGGTAACAGCTAAAGATTCAGAAATCGATAAAGTTTTAGGACTTGAATTAGGAGCAGATGACTATGTTACGAAGCCTTTTTCAAATCGTGAATTAGTAGCGCGAGTTAAAGCCAATTTAAGAAGACACGGTTCAATTGGAACAGCTGTTGTGGAAGAAGAAGACAACAATGAGATTGAAGTAGGTGCGTTAACGGTGCATCCCGATGCCTATATCGTTTCAAAACGTGGTGAAAAAATTGAATTGACGCATCGCGAATTTGAATTGCTGCACTATTTAGCAAAACATCTAGGACAAGTTATGACAAGAGAACATTTGTTGCAAACGGTTTGGGGATATGACTATTTTGGTGATGTTCGAACAGTCGATGTAACCGTAAGACGTTTAAGAGAAAAAATTGAAGACAATCCTAGTCATCCAGCTTGGTTAGTAACAAGACGTGGTGTTGGGTACTATTTGAGAAACCCTGAACAGGAGTAATCGTTCATGAATAAACGAATTAAAATTTTTCAATCCATCCATTTTAAAATTGTTATTGTATTTGTATTTCTGTTAATCGTAGCGCTAGAAATTATTGGTGCTTATTTTGTCGGACAATTGGAAACACAAATGGTTGATAATTTTCAAGAACAAATGAGGCTAAGAGTGGGATTTTTGGATAACAATCTGCAACCCTTATTAAAAAAGCCCGATTCCAAAAATTTTGAATCGGATGTTAGGAGATTGTTAACGGACTTCTCGGCTAAAAATGTCATTAAAGCAGAAGTGATAGATGGGAAATATTATATTGTTGGGACAAGTGATTACCAAGAAAACATGGTAGGACGCAAATCTACGGACTTTGACGTTAAGCAGGCATTGTTAGTTGGAAGTGAAATAACAAGGCAGTATTCAGACGAAAGCACCAATGAACGTGTTTGGAAATTGGTTGTGCCGATTATTTCAGATGACAATAAGGTGCTAGGAGTCATTAATTTAGAGTCGAATATTGAATCAGTATACGATCAAATTAACGATATTACGCTCATTTTCTTTAGAGCATCAATGATTGCAGCGGTGGTTACAGTCATTTTAGCGCTGTTTATTTCCCGGGCAATAACGAAACCTATTTCCGAAATGAAAAAACAAGCGATTCAAATGGCTGAAGGAGATTATTCCGGACAAGTGAAGATTTACGGACAAGATGAACTTGGTCAGTTGTCACTGGCTGTTAATAACCTTTCTACAAAAGTAGAAGAAGCACAAGAATCGACAGAAGCGGAGAGACGTAGGTTAGATGGTGTGCTAGCACATATGTCAGATGGTGTTGTGGCTACAGATCGTCGTGGGAAAGTCGTTATTATCAACGAAACAGCGTTGGATTTACTGAATTTAACACAAGATTACGCTTTAGGACACTCTATTTTAGAAATTCTAAAAATCGAGCATCATTTTACGTTCCGTCAGTTGTTAGAAACACAAGAAGAGTTGATATTGGATTTCTCAACAGAAGAGAATGAAGTGACTTTACGTGGTGAATTTTCATTGATTCAAAGAGAGACTGGATTTATTAGCGGTTTAGTTTGTGTGTTACATGATATTACGGAACAAGAAAAAGTGGAGCGTGAACGTCGTGACTTTGTATCAAATGTCTCTCATGAATTGAGAACGCCATTAACCAGTATGAGAAGTTATTTAGAAGCATTGAATGATGGGGCATGGAAGGATCCTGAAATCGCACCTAAATTCTTAGCAGTTACTCAAGAAGAAACAGATCGCATGATCCGCATGATTAGTGATTTGCTAAATCTTTCGCGAATGGATGCAGGAAAAGATGTTCTTTCATTGGAATATGTCAATATCAATGAATTGTTTAGCCATGTGCTAAATCGGTTTGATATGATGATTCAATCCAATGACAAACCTGAAAAACCTTTTGTCATTAAACGCGAATTTACCAAACGTGATTTATGGGTTGAAGTTGATGCGGATAAAATGATTCAAGTAATGGATAATATTATGAATAACGCTATCAAGTATTCGCCAGCAGGAGGAACCATTACATGCCGATTGGTTGAAACGCACAATAGTGTTGTTTTAAGCATAGCCGACGAAGGCTTAGGAGTTCCTAAAAAGGATATTCCGCATGTCTTTGACCGTTTCTTTAGAGTAGATAAAGCCCGTGCTAGATCAATGGGTGGAACAGGGCTAGGTTTAGCAATTTCAAAAGAAGTTGTACAAAAACATGGTGGGAAAATTTGGTTAGAAAGTGCTGAAAATGTAGGATCAACCTTTTTCATTGCCTTACCTTATGTTCCATATGAGGAGGATGAATGGGAATGAAAAGCATGCATTTTATTCGAGGATTTTTGATTTTTCTAGTCGCCTTAAGTTTAGTATTAACGTGGGCGATTTGGACAATGCCAGGAAAAGATGAAAAAAAAGCGAATAGCAATACGAGTAAACTCTCAGAAATTACCGTTTCTAGAAAAGACAATGAAGTCTTTGTTCCGACAATGGTTGTTCTCCATAAAAACAACATGAAGGAATTGACGGTAGATACTGACATAATGAGAAATTTTAACAAAGAATTTGCAACATGGTCATTTGCTTCGATTGATTCTTCAGAAGTATATTCAGGAGAAGACTACACTGAGAAACTTTCAGAAAATAATAATGTTGAGCTTGTTTTTCCAAATGAATTGCCATTAGGGTTATTTAGTAAGTTTTTTGGGAAACTAGCAAATGTCTATAAAAATGAAACCTTCCAAAGAATTACTGTTTCATTAGATGATCCCACTAGCATTCATTTTTACAATGACCGCGAACAGAAAATTTACTCAGGTGAGCTAGAGAATGGCGATAAGAAAAAACTTAATGAGCTGTTAGATGCTGATGATAAAAACTACACATCGGTTTCTCTTCAAAAGCTAGGAAGTAAGTACGTGTACCTGCCAACAGAAGAAGTGAAATTGCCACAGTATGCGTATATGGTAGAAACACAACCCAATAGTTTCTTCATTTATCGTTTGTTTGATGATACCTCTGAAGTCAAAGAATCAACTGCAGAGGCAGGTTATGAACAATTCAATGATAATATTAGCCGAATGAAAGTAAGTCAATCTACGAATATTTTGTCGTATTATCGTAATCGAACAACTACAAACAAACTTGATTTAGTTGATATGCTGAAAAGTAGTTTCTATGAATTACAAAAATATGAAAATTGGCCTGGATCCGTTCATTATTTTAATTACAATAACCAAAAACAACAAGCCATCTACAGGCGTTACATTGAAGGATATCCAATTTTTAGCAACACTAGTCAAACTAGCACGAATGAAGACGATTTGGGAGCGACTTATATTACCGTATCAGAAAATGGGTTATCACAATTGCAAGTGCCTTTAATTGTTGCTCAGACTCCTTTATCGGATAAAGAAGACGAAAAACAGTTGGCAAAAGGCAGCGATATTTTAGCTTCCTTGAATCAAGTTGGAATTGAAAATGAACAAATCGAAGGTCTTGAAATTGGGTATTGTTGGACGAATAGTAAAGAGTCTAGTCGTGTTGTCGATCTTGAACCTAGTTGGTATGCATGTATCAATGGAGTCTGGTTAAACGCAGAAAGTTTAATTAGACAAAAAGGAGGAGCTACAGATGGACTTTAAACGAATAGAGATTATTTTTACCATTACATTTCTATGCTTAAATATCTTTTTGCTCTCTTCTTATTTGGACAAAAATAAAATTGTATCGTATCAAAATGACAGTAGCTTGAAAATCAATACTTTGGAAGAAATGAAGAAGGAATCAATTGAAGTACCTTCAAAATTATCGGATGAGAAAATAGCGGTTCCCTTTGTTAAAGCTGAAAATGAAGATCTTTTAGAACAAAATTTATCAAAACTAAACAAACAAACAGTCAAACGGATGGAAAGTAGCAATTTATTATACAGTATTTTAACGAGTTCTTTTGAATTGATGCCAGCAGGACGTGAGTTTAAGCGTTCTGATTTAGCAAAAGTGGATGAATTTATTAAAAATGATCAAATTCTTTTTGGTAGTGAGTATCAATATTTCAAATTTACTCCAGATAAAAAAGAGTTGGTGTATACTCAAGTTGCCAATAACATTCCAATCACAGATGGAACGGGCCAAATTACCTTCCATTTAGATAATGATAACCGTATTATTTCTTATGAACAAACCTATGCAGGACCTGTGAAGGTGACGGGTAAAAGTCGTGAGTTGATTTCTGAGAAGCGAGCTGTTGAATTGCTTTATCAAAATAGCGAAGTTCAAGCAAACAGTGAAGTTCGCAAGCCGATTTTAAGCTATCATCGAACATTAAGTCTAAAAGATTTAAGTATTTATGGACCTATTTGGTATATTGAAGTGAAAACGTCGAATGAAGTAAAAATTAAACTTGTAAATGCCATTGATGGATCAATTATTAAAGATTTGTCTAGTCGAACAGATGGAACTGATTCAGCTAGTGATGTGTCGGATGGGAATATGGAATAAATGAACAAGCTTCCTAAAATGAAGCTTGTTTTTTTAGTTAAATATAACCTTTCCTTATTTGCATTCCTCCATTTTTGATGTAAACTATAGAAGATAGATTGAGGAGGCACTAGTTTCATGATGATGGAGAATAATCAAGGATTAAAAGTCAGTATTCTAGCGAGTGGCAGCTCAGGAAATGTGACGTATATAGAGTCCGCCAATCAACGATTATTGGTAGACAGTGGGTTAAGTGGGAAAAAAGTAACCGAATTAATGAAGCAAATTGATCGCGATATTGCAGATGTTGATGGGATATTGGTTACACATGAACATCGTGACCATATTCACGGAGTAGGCGTCTTGGCTCGCAAATACAAGCTTGACGTATATGCAAATGAAAAAACATGGGCAGCAATGTCCCCTATTATTGGCGAAGTCAAAACAGAACAAAAACATATTTTTGAAATGGGCAAAGTAATGACAATCGGTGACATTGACGTGGAAAGCTTCGGCGTTTCTCATGATGCGGTGGAACCCCAATTTTATTGCTTCCATAAAAACAATAAACGTTTTGCAATGTTAACAGATACAGGTTATGTAAGTGACCGTATGCGAGGTGTGATTCAAAATGCAGATGCGTATCTTTTTGAAAGCAATCATGATTTAGAGATGCTTAGAATGGGCCAATACCCGTGGTCTTTAAAACAGCGTATCTTAGGCGATAAAGGACATTTATCAAATGAAGATGGCGCAATTGCTATGGCGGATGTATTAGGAGACGCAACTAAGCGAATTTATTTAGGACATTTAAGCAAGGATAACAATATTAAAGAATTGGCACATATGACGGCAACGGATATTTTAAAAGAAAAAGGGACAGGTGTTAATGAGACCTTTACTATCTATGATACAGACCCAGAAGTAGCCTCTCCGTTATTTAATGTATAAAATAAAGTCTCTGCATAAGTAAAATTATGTCAGAGCTTTTTTTCATACCACAAAATAATGTGAAACCTTATCGATTTTGAAGAAACTGTGATAGAATTAATAGAAGAATAGCGTATTTTTTCCTATAATATTCATATAAAATTCAAAAATTGAAGGTACACTAAGAGTATAAAATACAACTAAAGAGGTGGATGAAAAGTGAGATACGATGCAAATGGAAATCTTATTCCAGAAGAAAATAATCAAACAGAAGTAGAAAAAAATGAATTCGTAAGTTCAGAAAATGAAGCTAAAATATCGCAAGAATCTTCTCAAAATGTTTCACGGGAAACACCAAAAGAAACACCTAAAAGAGCTTCATCAAGCTCTTCGACGAATGGAAACGGTGGAAATGGAGGCGGTCGTCCGCCAAAAGAACCAGCAACGAATCCACCACGTAAATCGGGTGGTTCTTGGAAGAGTGGCTTAATCGGTGGACTAATTGGTGGTTTGATTATCGCTTTAGTCGGTGGTGGATTAGCATTCTCTTATCTACCAAAAGATAATAGCTCAGTACCAGACACTACAACCAATAAAGGCAACGTTGTAACGAGTAATGTCAAAGCAAACGTAACGACAGATACAACAAAGGCCGTTGAGCAAGTAGAAGATGCTGTGGTTTCAGTAGCGAATATGCAAAAACAAAACCAACAAGGAATGCTTGGTGGGGATTACAGCCAATCTAAAAGCAACGATAGTTCAAATTTAGAAACAACAAGTGAAGGTAGTGGCGTTATCTATAAAAAAGATGGCGATACGGCTTACGTTGTAACAAATAACCATGTAATCAACGGTTCAGATGCTGTTGAAGTCATTTTAAAAGATGGCACTAAAGTTCAAGCCAAAGTTATTGGATCGGATGTTTGGACAGATTTAGCAGTTTTATCAATCCCTTCTGAAAAAGTAAAAACGGTAGCGACATTTGGTGATTCAGATAGCATCAAAGTGGGCGAACCAGCAATCGCAATCGGCTCACCTCTTGGAACAAACTTTGCGACTTCTGTTACACAAGGAATTATTTCTGCGAAAAACAGAACCGTTGCAATGGACATTAACGAAGATGGCGTAGAAGATTGGGATATGACTGCTATCCAAACAGATGCTGCAATCAACCCAGGAAACTCTGGTGGGGCTCTAATCAACATCGCAGGACAAGTCATCGGAATCAATTCAATGAAAATTTCACAAGACACAGTTGAAGGAATGGGCTTTGCGATTCCAAGTAACGACGTTGTGAAAATTATTAGCGAATTAGAGAAAAATGGCGAAATCGTTCGTCCAGTATTAGGCGTTTCGCTTCGTGATCTATCACAAATTTCTGCACAACAACAAGAACGTGTGCTTAAATTACCTGAAAAAGTAACAGAAGGTGTCGTTATTACGGATGTACAAACGAACTCAGCAGCAGAAAAAGCTGGTTTAAAACAATACGACACAATCGTTGAAATCAATGGCACACCAGTGACAGACAATGTGTCTCTAAGAAAAGTAATTTATAACTTAAAAGTTGGGGATAAAGTTGATGTGAAATATTACCGAGATGGTAAAGAAGCAACGGCTAATGTTACGATGGAAGCTTCAAAAAGCCTTTAAAATACAAAAGACCTAAATCTTGATTGATTTAGGTCTTTTTCTATTTAAAGATGTCTGTTCAGCCAATTTAGTAAATCTTGATAGACAAGCAAGTAAGAATCTTCCATTAAAATTTCATGTCGCAATTCCGGGTATGTGCAAAGGGTAATGTCTGTAAATTGCGCGTCTTCCAACTCATGAAAAACCTTTCGAACGCCTTTTCCCATACCACCAACTGGATCTTGATCCCCAGAAATTACTAAAATAGGAAGCTCAGTTGGAATAGTAGTTGCCCATCCTTTTTTGGTGCCATCGTTGAGTAACGTGAAGAGCGTTAAAAAGCCATTGTTTGTAAAAATAAAACCTGTTTGAGGATGCTCTTCATACCAAGCGACATTCTGTTGGTTTTTTGACAACCAATTAAAATCAGAACCAGTTTCCTCAAAATAAGCGCTAAAATTACCAAAAGCTAATTTATCCACAAGTGGATTGCGTGTTTTAGGACTTATTTTATTTAATAACGTTAAAGGACTTAAAATAAAGTTTAATTCAGGCTTTGGACCACTAGTCCCCATTAAAATTGCGCCATCTATCGTATCCCCATATTCCTGAAGAAAGTTACGAACAATAAAGGAGCCCATGCTATGCCCCATTAAAAAATAGGGCAAATGAGGGTAGTCTAGTTTAATTAAATCATGAAGTTTCTTAATATCTTCAATTACGTGCTGTTTCCCGTTTCCTTTTGAAAAATACCCACGATCTTCAACCGTAGCAACAGAGTCGCCATGTCCTAAATGATCATTTCCGACTACAAGAAATTGATTTTCTGATAGATAACGAGCAAAATCATCATACCGATCAATAAATTCAGCCATACCGTGACTAATTTGCAAAATAGCTTTTGGTGTACCAAGGGGTCGCCAGATACTTGCTGAAATAAGTGTTTCCTGATTATGAGATAAGTACGTGATTCGTTCTTTTACGATGATAAAAACCTCCTTTAAAACAATAAATGAATTACTATGATTGTATCATAAAACCAATTGTTCACAAACGACTATTCTGAGAAAAACAGACAGTTAAAGAAAATTGTGGATAAGAAAATCAAAAAAGTAATGAACATTGGGGATAAGTACTGTAAAATGAAAGATAGTAGGATTGTGGAGTGCATAACTTATCCACAAAAAAAAGGAGGTCCTGTGGATGAAACCGATTTATGCTTGTCACGAACACATTGAAGAAGCGCTTGATGACGCTGTTTATACAGGTTTTGAGATGCCTGTATTAGAGCAGTTTACCCCTGTGGATAACGAACAAACAAAATGTACTTATTGCAAAAGTCAACCCATATATATGGTGGCGAATTTCTGTTCGCCTACCAAATCATGATATGAAATTGTGGACATGTGGATAACTTCTGTGGATAACCTGTGATTAAAGGAGAGAAACTATGAATATCAAAATAATTAGTGTGGGAAAATTAAAAGAAAAATATTTAAAAATGGGAATTGAGGAATACGTGAAGCGTCTGGGAGCGTATTGTAAAATCGAATTGATTGAAGTACCGGATGAAAAAGCACCAGAAAAATTGAGTGCAGCTGAAATGATTCAAGTAAAAGAAAAAGAAGGCGAGCGCATATTAAGTAAAATTCCAGAAAATGCCTATGTATTTGCTTTAGCAATTGAAGGAAAACAACGTACTTCTGAAGAATTTTCAAAAGAAATCGATCAATTAGGGATTAGTGGGAAAAGCCAGCTTGTTTTTGTGATTGGTGGATCATTGGGTCTGAGTGACGCGGTTTTGAAACGCAGCAATACACAAATTTCCTTTGGAAAAATGACCTTGCCTCATCAGTTGATGCGGTTGGTTTTGGTGGAGCAGGTTTATCGAGGGTATCGGATTATGAAGGGGGAACCCTATCATAAGTAGTGAGGGTTCTTCTTGGAGAATGGGGTTGTATGGGGAGTATGGAATTAGCTAACAGTTTTAGGGGAATCATAAGAGGGTATATTAATTAATGTAGCTATTGTCTAGTGGTTGGGTGAAAACTATATTTTTGAGTGAAAAAAATCTAACCAAAAATAAGAAACAGCATGAAATTAACATTTGTAAAAATGTATTTCATGCTGTTTTTACTGTTTTATAACTTGTCCCAACTACTTTTTAATATATTTAAAGTATGCCGATGTGAACTAATCACTTGAAAAAGATACAAAAAAGAATTTACCTCAGAAATTTATAAACGAATATCATCGATATTCTAACGATTACTATCAAAATGTTGACTTAAAATATATAAAATTGTATTTTTGTGTAAGCGGTTTAATTTAATAGTGTATAGGTAGGTGAATAAATGAGCAATAAACTAAAATTCGTTATTGGTATTCTATTAGTATGCTGTTTAATTGGCAGTATCCTAATGTATTTACCTTATCGTAAATCGATTGCAGTAGATGCATTGTATGCTAAATTAGAAAAAGAAAATATTTTAAAAAATGAAGTAACAATAACGAATGAGGTTAGAGACTACAAAATAGCAGGTGGAGGGTACACTTTTTATTTTGAAATAAAAAACGATAAAAAAAAATATCGAGCATTTTATTTTTATGAACGAAAAAGCATCATACTCTATCAAGTAAAAGAAGGTGGGGAACCAGATATAATGCTTGATAAAATTAATTAAATACAAGAATAGGAGTGATGGAATGAAAAAAATATTGTTATTAACGGTATTATTAGCAGGATTATTTTGTTTTACTTCAGAATCAAAGGCAATGGATCATTCGGAGTTACAGTCTCTAGCCAATCAGTTTGCATTAACAGGGGATAAATTAACTACTTTTGAAACAGTAGAAAATAGTAGAGGTAACTTATCTAGGCAAATAAGTGTTCCCAGTTATGATGAATTTTTAAATTACCAAAACTTAGGTATTTTACCAGAAGATATGAGTTATGAAGATTACACAGTAGCTTTAAGTGTCCCAGAACCGACAGATCCAGTTGATACAAAATATAGAGAACGTGCTTTTATCCCACAGGCAGGAGATATGTTTATAACAAACGGAACCTCTTCAGCAGGGCTAACAGGTCATGCAGGAATCTTTTTACCAGATGGATCAATCTTGAGTATAGCTGGTTATGGTGCTAAACCAAAGGCTTTGGGTATTTTTGATTGGATGAAAAATTATTCCTCACAGCCTGGTCAATGGACTAAAATTTATCGAGTATCATCTTATAAACCAGGAAATGCCGCGAATTGGGCAATTGCAAATATTAAAGGTAAAAATATCTCTTATGGACTAAGCGGAGGTATTCTTAATCAAGATCCAACGTATTGCTCTAAAATTGTTTATCAATCTTATTATAATACAAATAATAATGGTTTGAATATGATTTTACCTTCTCTTATTTTACCGTATGCGTTACCTAATGTATTTATGCTAGGTTCTGTTCATGTTGGAACGTGGTCTAGTTAACAAGGTGATTTGACGACAAAAAACCACCTGATGGAGAGTCAGGTGGCAAAAAAGGAGTTGTTCATTATACTTTGGAGGAGTTGTTATGAAAAAATGAAAATAAAAAAGTTAGTTTGGTTGTTGTTTAATTTTAGGTAAGAATGTGTGTCATCCTTACTACTCTTTTAGTATACTTACAAAATGTGAAGAAAGTATGTTTAAAAGAGTAAAGAAGTTTGATGAATATAAGAAGTAAAGAATGCTCTCAATGCCTAAAAGGTTTTTGAGAGTATTTTTGTATTCAAGGATTAAAAGTCATTAATAGCAGTTGTTTAATATAAAAAAATGTATCATGTGACAAATAAAATAGACAAGATACTGTATAAAATGTTACTCTGTTTATAGAAGAACGTTAGTTTTTTATAAATCAATAAAGTAAAAGAAGAAGTGTTTGTGTATCTTTTTGAAAAATAATAAAAGAGGATGATTTTTTTTATGGGTCATATTGCATCTGATAGTGGCGCTGCTACAAACGCTATATCTGGTATCCAATCAGTTGAAGTAAACAAAGGTCAACAAGTTTCTTTAGGAGAAAGTAATGTATCTAGTATGAAGACGGGTACAGAAGTAACGAATCAATTATTACCAGATTTAACTAATTTAATTGAGTGTGTGAAAGAACAAGGCAATAAGTTTCCAAAAATTGCTGAATTGATTGCTATTGAAGACAGTAAAATTAAATTCTAAGGAGGATAAATTGAATAATACGACAAATGATCAAGAACGATTAAAATATAACCGTTTGATTACGGAAAAAGAAAATACGCTAGATGATTTAAATAGAGACAAAAGAAAAATTGAAGAATGTATTTCTGAATTAAAAGAAAATCTACATAGGGGATTTCAAGAGTTAAACATGTTAAATAAAGAAAATATTCGGCATGGAGGTAATGAAAATAGACTTATGCAGAGGCACAATGAGGAGCAAGAACATTTTTTTCAAAAACAATTCAGAGATGCGGAACATCAAATTATAGATAACTACAATGCAGAATCAAAGTCAATAAAGGATGAAACGGAAGTTCTGTATAAGAAAAGGAGTGAAGTTCCGTGGGATTAAAATATTCAAGTGCTGATTCATCTAATTTGATACAAGCATTGACTAGTAATTTAAGAAGTGGAGCAGAAGCTGTTAACCAATTAAAATCTGGAAGTCAAAAAGTAGTGGCGGCTATAGAGGGTAAAACATTATCAGGGGCTGCTTACACAGCAGGTAAAGGGTTATTCAGTGAGCTAATCATCCCAACGATTACAAGAGTAACTACAGCTATTGATTCAATCGAACAAGATATTCAGAAATATCAGTCTGCAGATCAAGTTATTTCAAGTGAAGGTTATTTAGATGAAGATAATCTGAATCAGCAAATCGCGATAAAAAAATCTATGAAACTATCAGTAGATGCCGCCGCTGTTATTGCGAAAACTTTGTCAAGAAATAATCCTGTTGCTAAAGTGCTAGATTCATTGTTTGAATTTCAGAGAAATTTAGGAAGAATGTCAAATGATTTACAAGAAGGTATACGCGATTTGGAAAAGAAATTACAAAAGTTGCAACAATTTTCTGCTGAAACAAGTGGGCTGTTTGGCGATAGTTTAAGTGATATGAAAATAGCTATGCAAGGTGTTATGGTATTAAACGCAACGATTGTTAACAGTGATGGAAGCTATACGTTACCCGATGGGGTTGAGAAAAACTGGTTTACATCACTTCAAGATGCTGGTAAAGTCGGTGAAATGGAAGACAAAGCAAAGAATACAGCAATCAAAGAATTAAATGACCTGTTTTCAAAAAATCCAGCAGCAGCGATTGAAAAAATTAAAAATAATGACCGACTATTTGGATATGTCATTGCGGCTTTAGATAAATTTCCGAAAGGACTTCAAGATGCAGCATTGGGTATCTTTATCGCACAAGAAAGCTGGAACCAATTGCCTAAAAATATTGCTCAAAGTATCTTAAACAACCCAAAATTTGGTTTATATGTAGGTAAAATGTCCTTGGATAACCAAGCTAAAGTATATGGGAATTTATTGCATTTAAGCGATAAAGGATGGGATGTATTAGCTCCACTTGGCTATGTGACAAGTGTACTGTCAAAATCAAAAGCTGGAGCTAAAGTCATTGCAGGTTCGAAAGTTGGTTTAACATTATTTAAGAAGTTTAAACCTATCTCTAAATTTATAAAAGAACATCCAGGAACAAGAGAAGGCTTGGCATATGGTGGAGATGCCTTAACAATTACTGCGTATGCCTATGAAGAGTATACAAATCCTAAAAGCCCAGCTTATGGAAATGAAAGTATGGCCTTATATGGTGGTATTAATAGATTTTTTTTAAATGCTGGGATATTAGAAGGCTTGGAATATGGCGGTCCAATAGGGGCTTTTGCGGGTGGTGTTAACACTCTTATACAAGGGGTTGAATTCAAAACGCCTTTTAAATGGTTAGGGGATAATGGTACTATTGGATGGGATGGTATAATGGGTTTTGGAACTAAAGAAGATGCTGAGAAATGGATTGCTGAGCAATATGAAATTTATGAAGAAAGAAATAAAAATTTAAAAGAAGGCAATGTCAGTAAAATAAAAGAAGATTGGTTTGGAAAACAAGAGGGACGAGTTGATGTTAAAGATTTTAATAACGGATTACCGAGGTGGTAAAATTTGGAAAATATAAGTTTTGAACAAGCAGTAAAAAAAATATCCTGTGAGGATATTCGTAATATGGTAAATAGTCGCAAAAATTCAAGTTCTTTTTTTTACAAAATAATAACTAGCTTTATACTTTCAGTATTAGTCACTCTTCCGTCGCTAAATTATTTTTTAATTTTTCCATGTTTTTCTTTTTTATGCTTAAGTATGATATTAATAAAATATTTAAGTCTAAATCGCTTATTTAAAATAGTAAATTATAACAAATTTATGTTCACAATATGGCAGACAGGAATGATTTTTTTTCTAACTGTGTTTTTATATATAAAAGTAGATAAATACCATATCGTGCCTTTTATATATGTTATTTTTGGATACTTATGTTCTTATTATTTAGTACGCTCTAAAATAGTTAATTTTATAAAAACTGAATATCCAGAATCAAGTGAAAAATACCATAAAAAAACAGGTTTACTAAGTCCAAAAACCTCTAAAATATTAAAAACATTCTTGTCAGTAATTATACTCGGTATTCTTTTTTATAGGTTCAACAAATGGTGGTTAATGAATGTTAATTTAAATCCTGAAAATGGAAGTGTTTTTGAATATATTATTTGGGGTGGAATTTTAATTACATTATTAATTGGTTTGACTTTATTACCGACACTAATATTTTCTCCAAGTAGTTATGTAAAAGGGAAATTGTTAGAAAAATATTCTGAAGAGTTTAGAAAACAATACAACTATACAAAAGAAGAGTGGTATGGGAAATAAATGTAAAATTTAGGAAGAATATAAAAATCCTAAAAGTCCTGCTTATGGAAATGAAAGTAGGGCTTTATACGTTGGCCTTAATAAGTTTTTAGTAAATAGTGAGCCATTGGAAGGAGCATAATTAGTGCAGTTTTTAATAAGTTAGTTCAAATGTGAGGGGTTAGAGTTATGTTTATTTTTGTACAAATAGGGATAGTCGTTATAACCGTTATTATTATAAGCAGCTTTATTATAATTGATCGTAAAAAGTTAGAAAAAGAATATATCGTTAGTGAGAAATATGTAATAGAGAAGGGAACACCTGTAGCTTGCAAAAGCTATAGGCACATACGTATTTCCAAAATGAATAATTATAAAGCGATTAACCATTATGTGACAGCAGATGGCAGAAATTTTGAGACGGTGGCAACTACTTTTTTTGATAAAGAATTAGCTATTTTAGATAAGAATGTGGTCGTCTTAAAATTAAGTGATAATAAAGATTATTCACTATTAATTAGCTATGATATGAAAAAAATGTCTAAAAAAAACTTGTCGATAGTAGAAAGTATAGCGGTAGGGGATACAGTGAAAATGAATGATATTGTAGCAAATTTAAGAGAGCAAGTTTTACCTTATACAATTGATACCACGATTCTGGTGAAATAACGGTCAGAGTCAATTTTTTAGACGAATAAAATGATAGATTAGGAGAAATTATGGCCCCATTCTTTTTGATTTTTGCATATATGTGTGTACCGTACTTTGTATATTCTATAGTATTTTCCTGTTTATATAAGATGTACTCTATTAATAGACCAATGAAAAATTTTGCAACTAGAATAGGACAAGAAGTACCCTTAAAGTACAAAGTAATCAGTTTTTTTTGTTTGGCTGTACTGGCAATTATAGGTACATGGCAGGTACTCCAATACTATTTATTTTCGGGAGCCTATTTTTGGTTTGTACTATTAACTGCTGGATTAGTGTTATTGGTTTATCTAGCTCCTATTGGACTCTGTGTTAGTCCATTTATAAAATTTAATTCTAACGGTAAAAACCGTTTAAGAAAGTTCTATTGTAATTTTGTTGGATCGTACACTCTTATGTGGGCGATAATTCTTTTGGTTGATAAAAATATAAAAATTTATAGCGATGAAAGTGGCATTTCTTATCGCAATGGAAACCTACCATTAAAAATGCTAGGTGGGATAGGTTTACTCATTGTAGGTTTGTACGGACTAGTTAGCATTTCTGCAAAATATAGTAACAGTTACCAAAAAATAAAGTAGAAGAATCAGCATGGACTCTCGCATGGTCTTCAATAGTAGTGAAAGTAACAAAAAAAATAAATCATTTGAAAAAAAATAATAGGTATCATTGTGACAAGCCGCTATTTATAGCATTGATGCCACTAATTTTATTGATGAGTTTAGTGGTAGTATTTTTATTATTGGGTGATTTATTTATTCTAGCCACATTAAGGATGAATCTATTCCCTTTTATAATTTTATTTATTGCGGTACTTCTTTTAAGAAAAGTATGGCTAAGCACAAGAGTAGGTTTAAGGATAAAGAAAATAGGCGCTACTGTGTTGACAATAATGTGGTTAATTGTTTTTTTATTATTAGTTTTAAGGATGACTATTAGCTGGGGGATAACTATTAAAACAGATCCCATTTATATTTTAGAGGATAGTATATTTTTACTAGTGAATGGGTACTCATTTATTTGGACATGGATAGATATTAGTAAAACAATAAACTCAAATGATAGATAAACTAATTAATAATTCACATCTATATCAAAAGGTAACTAAAATGGTGACTATTTTAGTTTTTTCTAAAGTTTTAAAAGTGTAAATTATAGATTGTTGAAACAAGTCTAACCGCAAATGTATATTATTTTTATGAACCAATCCTAGATCGTTTTAGGATTGGTTCTTTTTACCCATCAAAAGAAAGGAGAAAATGATGAGTAGTTCTTTTTTAAGAACGAATATTTTTGTAGTTTGTTGATGATAAATGAAGAATTTATAGGGGACGAGGATTGCATGAAAGAATCTGTGGTTTTACTATAGAGAGCTCTAAAATAAAGCGTAGAAAATTACACATATGCATATAGTTAATTTTTTAATAAATCACTTATTTATTATATAAAATGGTATAATATAGTAGGTTATTTTAATTGGTGAATAAATAACTCGTGAAATTACTTAGTACAGGTTTAAACTATAATCAAAGAATGAGGCCATTATATGAATAAAAAAACAGATATACTCGATGCTTGGATTACTATTGAACAATTATCAGAAGGTTCAATTAAAAAAAATGATCAACAATTAAGACCCTTTGATCAACGAATGGACAATGAGTTTGAAGGGCAATTTATAGAATTTATAACTATACAAAAAAAGAAAACAAATGCGAAAAAAGATGTCGGACTCGTATTTTATTTTGATATTTTCAACTTTCAAGAAATTATTAATATTTTACGGAAAAAATATAAAATTTTGGCGACGGAAGAAGAAACAAATAGCTCAGAAAAATTTACATTTGCCCTTTATTTTGACGAGGAATTAAATTTTATTTCTGAAAAATTATTTTTTACAATAAGTGGTTATATTCGTTATAAAAATGAATTGCCTAAAGATTTTTTCAAGGCAGAAGAGAGTTTACGAGATGATTTAACTAAACAGTTTGAAGATAAAGAGTTTAATACGGTGATGATAGATTTATTAAAACAATACAACGTTTCATTAGATAATTGTCGCTATGGTTTTATAAAGGATTTGGAAAATACCGATGTCAATTTACATTCGTTTTTTATTGACGATTTACAAAAAGCAAAAAAAATCAATACTGGAAATATGGAACGCTATTTAACAGAATACTCAGAAAATCGCCAAAATTTGGATAGCAAAAGCGACTCGCAAAATTTCAATCCGCTTCTTTTTCAAGAAATCTTGCAACCTAAATACTATCCTTTAGGTAGATTTCCAACCAATCCAGACTATTCTCTTTCATTCATGCAAGAAGTAACCGTTAATCTCGCTTTAAATGAAAAGAACACGATTCGTAGTGTCAATGGTCCGCCTGGCACAGGAAAAACCACATTGCTCAAAGATATTTTTGCAGAGCTAGTGGTGCAGCAGGCAGCAGATATTTGCAACCTTTCAGATAAAAAAATAAAAGGAAGTTTGGTATATTGGGAAAAAGCGAAGCTTGGTATTTTGCCATTCCAAATAGCAGAAAAGAACAGTATTGTTGCAAGTTCCAATAATGGTGCGGTACAAAATATTGTCAATGAATTGCCTCAAATCGAAGCAATTCCTGAAGAATTTCGAGAAAAATTACTAGAAGCAGACTACTTTAAAACGATTGCTAATTTAGAGCAAGAACCGAATAAGAAAAACAATACTGAATTACAGGATGACGTCAATTGGGGAACTTTTTCTCTTGAAGGAGGAGCAAAAGCAAATATCACGAAGCTGTTGTCAAAAATTACAAGTATTGAAAACTATTTAAAGAAAGAGTATCAATCAGATGCAAGCGTTTATCAAGAATTTTCAAAATTATACAACGAAGTTTTTAATGAGCGGAATAACGTTCAAAAATACTATGAACAAATGAAGCATGCTCAAGAATTAAAAATAAAATATAAGCAAGAATCAAAGAGTTATTCAAACGAGAAAAATCAGAATCAAAATAGATTAAATAAATTCATTCAACAGTCAAAACTGCAGTCTGATTCCCTAAACGAAGAAAAACAAAAATGGGAAACAATACTAGATGATGTTCAGTTGGAAATAAATAATTTGTCACAAGAATCCAATCAATTGCAAAGAAATTATGAGGTCATCAAATCGCAACAACCTTCTTTTTTTGGATTAAAAAAATTGTTTCATTCAGCAAAAGTCAGCGAGTACTTTGAAAGGTTAAACGAAGCCAATGAGAAATTAAATGAAAATGAAAAAGAGAAAAGTTCGCTATCCTCAACTAAAATTAAAGCCAAATTGGAACTTAAAAAAGCGTGGAAGGATAGCGAGCAGCTTAAAAAACAAGTGAAACAAGAAACAGCCAAATTTAATCACTGGTCAAGTACACAAGAACAAAACCTCAATGAGTTAGTACACAAAATAAATTCAATCATGGAACAAAAAGGACAAAGTAAGATAGAAGAACTAGATTTTTCAAAATCATATGAAGACCTTCAAAAATCAAACCCATGGTTTACAAAAAAGTATCGCATCAAACAATCGGAATTATTTATTTTATCCTTAAAGGTTAGAAAGCAATTTCTATATGAAAATAGCAAACATTTAGCTACGGCTAAGAATATTTGGAAACGTCAACCTGAATATAGCTCCAAACAAAACGGTGAGAAGTTACTAATAGAGTCTTGGCACTGGATCAATTTTGTCATCCCAATCATCAGTACAACATTTGCTAGCTTTGGTCGAATGTTTCAGCACATTCCTGAAAACACAATTGGGAACTTATTTATCGATGAAGCGGGTCAAGCATTGCCACAAGCAAGTATTGGCGCGATTTTTAGAAGTAAAAAAATTATGGTGGTAGGCGACCCTTCACAGATTAAACCGGTTTTAACCTTAGACTCCAATGTCTTAAATCTTTTAGGTCAAAACTATCAAGTCAACGAAACATTTGTTTCTAGCGAGGCCTCTACTCAAACACTTGTGGATGCCACCAGTCAATATGGGTTTCAAAAAAATGAAGACGAATGGATTGGAATTCCACTCTGGGTGCATCGACGTTCAAATTACCCAATGTTCACTATTTCAAATGAACTCTCATATGGAGGTTTAATGGTTCAAGGTAAGCCAGCAGATAGCGCACAAGGACAATCAGAGTGGTTTGATATTTCTGGTAAGGCGAATGATAAATTTGTAACAGAACAAGCAAATTTCCTGAAAACGAAAATAATGGAGCGATTAGAAGAAAACCCAGACTTGGCTGGCGAAATCTATGTTATTTCACCATTTAAACATGTGGCATATAAATTAGCTACAGCATTAGATAGCATAGGCTTTACAAAACGCGAAGGAAGAAAAGTGGTAAATGTTGGCACTGTTCACACCTTTCAAGGCAAGGAAGCCAAAATAGTTTATTTTGTTCTTGGAGCAGATAAAAGTAGCCAAGGTGCTGCTAGCTGGGCAGTATCTGATTCCAATATGATGAATGTAGCAGCTACCCGAGCAAAAGAAGAATTTTATATTATAGGAGATAAGACCTTATACGCATCTCTTGGAAGTGAGGTTGCGAATCAAACGATTTCCATTATCGAGGACTACAATCGAAAAACTAGATAAATACATGCATTTGAAATGTAATTCTTAAAAATTACAAAAACCATTGACTTAATATCCTCTTATGTTATTCTATAGTTACAAATAAATGTAATTTCAAAAAATTACAGAAAGGAGAAGGAGTAGTGAAGCTAAAAAAGCTAGTAGAACTCAATGTTGGCCAAAATGTGTCGCGAATGAAGGATCAAGAAGACCTTGCGTCAATGATGTATACAAACAGTGATTTATTGAATGACCTACACGAAAATCAAGCAATCATGCCTGTCTCCTCTAAAATCCAAAGAAGCGAAAAACATTCCATCGTTGCTGGAGACGTGTTATATAGCTTTATCAGTTCTACAGCCGGAATTGCTAGCCAAGCAAGTGAAGGAAAACGATTCAACCAAAATTTTGCTCGACTCACCATAACGTCTGAAGAACTAGATCCAAAGTATTTATGCTACGTGCTAAATGAATCTTCAAAGGTCACGAAACAAATGGCTATTTTAATGCAAGGAAGCGTCGTGCCAAAAATGACACCCGCAATCTTGCGGGAACTAAACATTCAGTTTCCAACTTTAAAAAAACAGTCTCTAATTGGCGATTCTTACTTTAATTTGAATAGGCAGCACTATTTAGCTAAACTAGAACTAGCCCTACAGAAAAAAGTACATTTGGAACTATTAAAAAAACTAGATCAATAATTGAAAAGAGGAATTTAACAATGGGTGCAGAACTTAATCAACGACTATTCAGTGCAGCGGACAACCTTCGCAGTAAAATGGATGCTTCAGAATACAAAAATTACTTACTAGGATTGATTTTCTATAAGTATTTATCAGATAAATTACTTCAAAAAGTTGTAGAACTAGCGGGAGAATCCCAAACAGAATACGATACGCCAAACAAGCAAGCAGAATTATACAAAGAACTCTTATCTGATTCAGAAACGAAAGCAGATTTAGTTGCTACCTTAGTAGACACATTAGGTTACGATATCGAGCATGACTTTTTATTCAATGTCTTAGCAAATCAAGCCAAACAAAATACCTTCCAATTAAACGACTTAAACAAAGCCTTTATTCAATTATCCAGTAAGTACGAACAATTTAACGGCTTATTTGAAGACGTGGATTTACAATCGAGAAAATTAGGTTCAGACAGCCAACAGCGTAACGTAACGATTACAGAAGTATTGAAAAAATTAAACGACGTGGATGTGCTAGGGCATGAAGGGGACGTGATTGGCGATGCCTACGAATTTTTAATCAGTCAATTTGCTTCCGAAGCAGGAAAAAAAGCTGGTGAATTTTACACGCCTCATATGGTTTCAGATATGATGGCGCAAATCGTAACCCTTGGACAAGAAGACAAGCAACTTTTCAGTGTCTTTGATCCAACAATGGGTTCAGGCTCCCTAATGTTAAACGTTCGTAATTATCTAAACAATCCTGACAATGTTAAATACCACGGGCAAGAATTAAATACCACTACCTTCAATTTAGCGAAAATGAATTTAATTTTGCATGGCGTTGATGCTGAAGATATGCACGTTCGCAATGGGGATACTCTAAACAAAGATTGGCCAACAGACGAGCCATATACCTTTGATTCAGTGATTATGAATCCTCCTTACTCTGCTAAATGGTCTGCCGACGATACCTTTTTAGACGACTCACGCTTCAATCGCTATGGCAAATTAGCTCCAAAATCAAAAGCCGATTTTGCCTTTCTATTACATGGCTTTTACCATTTAAAAGACACGGGGACTATGGCAATTGTCTTGCCACATGGCGTCTTATTCCGCGGAGCAGCAGAAGGCGTTATTAGAAAGAAATTACTAGAAGACGGCAGTATTTACGCTATTATTGGCATGCCAGCTAACCTGTTCTTTGGAACCTCTATTCCAACCACCGTAATTATTTTGAAAAAAAATCGGACAACGCGGGATGTCTTATTTATTGATGCCAGCAACGACTTTATTAAAGAAAAAAATCAAAATAAACTAACGCCAGACAACATTCAAAAAATTGTGTCTACCTATAAAGAAAGAAGCAACATTGAAAAATACGCACATTTAGCCAGTTTTGATGAAATCAAAGAAAACGACTACAACCTGAATATTCCTCGCTATGTGGATACCTTTGAAGAAGAAGAAGTAATTGATATGGCAGCGATTGGGGCAGAAATTAAAGAAATCCGTCAAGAAAAACGTAACTTAGAAAAGGAATTATTTGAAACCATTTCTTCACTACAATTTAGTTCAGAAGATACAGAATGGATAAACGGTGCATTAGAGGTGTTTGATTATGAAGAAGAATAAAGTGCCAGAAATACGTTTTTCAGGATTTACGGACGATTGGGAACTGCGTAAGTTAGGTGAATACGTAATTATTAAGTCAGGTTGGTCACCTTCAAATTTTGAAGTAACTGATGAAATGGGTAGCCTATTTATCAAGGTTGATGACTTGAATTACTCAAAACGTATCCAATCAGACTCAATTCTGAAAGTAAATATTCATCCCAAATATAAAAAACTGAAAAAGGGCAGTACTTTATTTCCTAAACGTGGTGCTGCTATTATGACTAATAAGGTGCGCATTCTGGGCGATGATGGCTATATGGACACGAATATGATGGCTCTTGAACCAAATGGGATTGATTCTGAATTTCTTTATACGTTTATTGCTAGAACAGGTTTGTATAAAATTGCGGATACCTCAACAATTCCCCAAATCAATAATAAACATATCGAACCATATGAAATAAGTCTTCCAAAATTAAAAGAACAAATCGAAATCGGTTCTTTTTTCAAAAAACTAGACAACACTATCGCTCTTCATCAACGTGAGTTAGAGATACTAAAAAATACCAAGAAAGCATTCTTGCAAAAAATGTTTCCGAAAGAGGGCGAAAAAGTCCCAGAAGTTCGTTTTCCAGGATTTATGGATGATTGGGAACTGCGTAAGTTAGAATATTTAGGAAAAGTTACTACTGGTAAAGCATTTAGTAGCACAGACTTTGATGAAAATGGAGAGTATTTGATTATTACAAATAAGGATATTTCTGATAGTTCAAGATCACAAAATACTGTTACTGATCGAATTAACACTTATGATAATAAAGTAATTAGTAAATATAATCTTAGTGGCGAGAATTTATTAGTCACAATGGATGGTGTAAATCTTGGTAAGACAGCAAAGTACAGTAACAATAAAGCGCTACTAGCTCAAAGAGTGGGACGAATTCAATCAGAACAGATTGAGTTTGTTTACCAAGTAACTGCAAACCAAGCATTTTTATCGACGATGAGAACATTATCAGTTGGAAATGCCATCAAGCATATTTCTTTGAAACAGATTGCAGATTATAAGAGTCTTGTTCCAAACAACAAAGATGAACAAGCACAGATTGGTAATTTTTTCAAAAAACTAGATAACACTATCGCTCTCCATCAACGCGAGTTAACAATCCTACAAAACACCAAAAAAGCATTCTTACAAAAAATGTTCGTCTAGGAGGCGGAATACATGCCTAAAATGGCACATCGTGATGAGGCAGAAGTTGAAGCGCATCTAATCGAAGTTCTTGGGGAAGGCCATAATCAATGGACGTATTGCCCTGAGTTAACCTCAGAAGAAGACCTTTGGCAAAACTTACGTCAAAAAATTGTTCAAAACAATCAATCGGAAATTGGCGAAACGCCTTTAACCGATAACGAATTTAAAAACATTCAAACAGAGCTATTAGTAAGAACACAAACGCCTTTTGAAGCTGCTAAATGGCTAAAAGGAGAAAATGGCATTGCTCGTATTACGATTGAGCGGGAAGATCCTTCATTAGGGTCGATTTCCTTGATTTTATATTCCAATCAAGATATTGGGGGTGGTATTTCTACCTATGAAGTCGTGCATCAAATTGCGAAGAAACGAAGCAGTGCCGAAGGAAGAGACCGTCGTTTTGACGTGACCTTATTAATCAACGGCTTACCAATCGTTCAAATCGAACTAAAACAAGTAACTGCAAAAGATGGCTATTTTCAAGCGTTTAATCAAATTAAAAAATATGCAGAAGAAGGCATGTTCCGTAACAATATTTTTTCAACCCTTCAGTTATTTGTGGTATCAAATGAACAAACGACTCGTTATTTTGCGAATGCCATGCCAAAAGACTTTCATAGTAAGTTGCTTTTTAGCTGGCGTACTAAAGACAATCGTAAAGTAGAAAATCTTTATGAGTTTTGCAAGCAAGTGCTAAACATTCCAGATGCGCATCGCTTGATTGCCAATTATACAATCGTCAGCGAAGATCAAGACAATAAAACCTTAATGGTCTTACATCCCTACCAAGTACATGCCATTGAAGCGCTATTTACTGCGGCCAATAAGCATCAATCTGGCTATGTCTGGCATGCAACAGGTTCTGGAAAAACCCTGACAAGCTTTGTTTCAACGAAACTATTGGCAAGGAAATCTGGGATTGACCGGACGATTATGTTAGTGGATCGCAAAGATTTAGATAGCCAAACTACGAGTGAATTTACAAAGTTTGCCTCTGAATTTAACACTGGACTTTCAACCGGAGATGCGAAATCTAATAGTTTAATTGTTGGAACAGGAAATGCTGAGGAACTAAGCGAAACCCTTCTTGCAGAAGCCAATTCCAATGTGGTTATTATCACCACACGTCAAAAGTTAGACGCAGCCTTACAGCAGGCTAAAAAGCAAGAAGAGAAAAAGGGAACCAACCGATTTAAAAAATTAGTCGGACAGCATATTGTCTTTGTAGTGGATGAGTGTCACCGAGCATTAGGTGCTGAAAATATGCAAGAAATAAAAGAGGTTTTTCCAAATTCCACCTGGTTTGGCTTTACAGGAACGCCGATTTTTGAAGAAAACAAGAAACAACTTAAGGGAGAACTTGCCCGAACGACGTATGATCAATATGGCGAAGTCTTGCATACGTATACGATCAAAAATGCGTTAGAAGATGGCGCTGTTTTAGGATTTCAAGTTGAGCACGAAGACACGATTGCACTTATTTCTATCGAGAATAAAATTCATCATCAACTTAAACAAGTTGAAAAGTATGCAGCCTATTCATCAGAGCAAATTAATAAAATCATTGATCAAATGGAGCCAATCAAAAAGGAAACGTACATTGACGCAAGCGTCTACGAGAGTGAGGAGCATATTCAAAAAGTCTTGCGAAAAATCTTCCGCCCTGACAATGCTTATATGAAGTTTAATTTTGAAAATGGACGTCCACAAAAATCAGCCATTTTAACTACCAGCTCCATTACAATGGCAAAACGTTATTATCAAGCAATCAAAGAAATGACAAAAGACCCCAATTGGTTGAAAAATGAATTTCCAAATCATCCAGTTCGAGAAGGTCGTACAATGGAAGATCCAGATTTCCCAAGAATAGCGATTACGTATTCATTGGATGAAAACACAGAAAATGCTGCTGAACAACAAGATGAAATGCAGGGGATTATCCAAGCGTACAATGGGTATTATGGAACCGCTTGGTCATTAGCAGACATTCAGCGCTACAACGGCGATATCAACAATCGACTGGCCCGTAAACGAGCAGAGTTCAAGCAATTTGGCCGTCAAGTGGATTTAGTCATTGTAGTCGATCGTTTATTAACAGGATTTGATGCACCAACAATCCAAACCTTATTTGTTGATCGTAATTTAGAGTATGCAGGACTAATCCAAGCCTTTTCTCGTACCAACCGCACGTATCCTGAGAAAAAGAAAGGGCTAATCGTCACTTTCCGGAAACCACATACAATGGAAAAAAATGTAGCCGATGCAACGAAGCTTTATTCGGAAGCAAAAGAAGAATCAGGATTAGTTTATCCAACTTATCAAGAGTCTAAAAAACGATTGAATAAAGCCTATCAAGCAATTCAAGAGTTTGTTTTTGTAGGAAAAGAAGTAGACGAGCATACGGCATTAGAAGCGAGAATTGACTATGTGAAAGCCTTCCAAGAGTTGAGCAATGCTTATGAAGCTTTAGTAACCTATGATGATTATAACGATGATATGGAGCAATCCACCGACTTACAAGCACAAGTTCATCTGTTAGAAGAGCAAGTGGGCATTTACAATACGGTTAAAGGATCTCTTGTTGAAAAAGAGGAAGCCATTTCTGGTGAAGAAGTTGATTTTTCAGGCATTGAATTTTATGGAGACAACAGCATTAAGCTGTACGACATCGATTCAACATATATCGATCAACTACTAGGCACCTATTTTGCAAATAGCCCAGACATTCGCGAAGAAATCGAGAAGGCGTTACAGAAATTAAATAAAACCGAGTGTGTAAAATCTGTTTATCGAGAAATTTTAAATGCAATGGATAATGAAAAAATCGCAACAAACGAAGATATCTTTGTAGTAAAACGACAATTCTTTACCCAAGCGCGTGATCAAGCAATCCAAAATTTTGCAGATGAATGGTTTGTTTCAGAAAGAGAGCTTCACTCCTCTGCTGTTCAATACATGCTGGGATCTGACCAAATTCCCAATCTTAAAAGAATTATCAGCAGTCAGAATTACGAAGGCTACAAAAAGGTCCATCCAGATGCAAAACCATTCAAGTATGCCCAATTAATCAAACGTGCTTGGCATGAAGTGTTAGATGGATTGGTTATCCCATTAGATGATGAATTAAGATAAGCAGAAAGGAGTTTATATGAATACAGATTGGCAACAATTAAAGCAATCAGCAAATGGCATTCCTCAATACGATTCTTTGATTCCATATATTCTTGAAGTTTTAAAAAATGGAGAAGAAGCAACGAGTAGCGTTATTAAAGAACGGGTTATTCGTTTTTTACAAATACCAGAGTCTATTTTGGCAATTAAATATCCTAATGACCTCAATGGTAATGGCATTTTATTAAACAGATATAGTTTTGCACTTAGTGATCTCTATAAAGCGAATGCCATTGATCGACCAAAGCGGGGCATTTATAAAATTACTGAAATAGGTCAATCTTTATTGCAACAATATGGTAGTGAGTTGACAAAGAAAAATTTAGAGGAACAACCTGCCTACCAACAATATATGCAAGAACTAGCTATTCGAAATGAGCGTGCAGGAAACCTTCCTACTATCGATGAAAACGAGCCAAAAGAAATAAACGTTGAAAGTATAATAAATAATCAAAACAACGAAGTAGCGATTGAACTGCTAAATAAAGTACAGCAAGTAGCACCAGCTTTTTTTGAAATAATCGTAGTCGATTTACTTGTTGCGATGGGATACAGTGGTGAAAATGGTGAAGCAAAAGTTACTACTCGAACAAATGACGGGGGAATAGATGGTATTATCAATCAGGATCCTCTTGGCACGAGCACTGTTTACATCCAAGCGAAAAGATACAAAGAAGAAAATACAATTGGAAGACCTGCAATTCAATCTTTTTATGGTGCTTTAGCAGCAGTAAATGCGGATCGAGGCGTATTTATTACTACTTCAAGTTTTTCAAAAGGCGCTCAAGATTTTGCGAAAAATCAAGGGATTGTATTGATTGATGGAATAAAACTGACTGAATTAATGCTTCAATATGGGGTAGGCATAGAGATAGCCAAAACCTATCAGCTGTATAGAATAGATAATGATTATTTTGAGAGCGAAATTTAATAAGCAATTTTTCATTGACTAGTATAATCCAATACTAGTCAATTTTTTTAAGTATTTACATAGCCATTTGTTCTAGTTTAAAGAATAAAACATAAAAAACCACCTGATGGAGAGTCAGGTGGCAAAAAAGGAGTTATCATGGCTGTAGATTTTTAAATCGCACAGACATGATGTCATTACACTTTGGAGGAGTTGTAATGAAAAAATGAAAATAAAAAAGTTAGTTTGGTTGTTTGCTGTGTCAGTAAACTTATTACTCTTTTAGTATACTGAGAAAGTATGAAGAAAGTGTGCCGAAAGGACGAAATAAATGGGGTCAATCAGTGATGAAAAAATGAAGAGACGCTACTTTAACATGCCATAAATCAAAAATGTAGTAAATGTGAACAAATAACATTTTGTTATTTTATTATATGAGCTAAAATCCTCTTTTTATACTTTAAGTGCATTGATTTTCTATTTTTAAATGATAAAATTGTTCTAAATGGGAAGTTGAAAGGATTCATTTAGTTTACTTTAAACATATAAAAACTGTATATCGTGTTATTTATTTTTTGAGTTTAAAGTTAAATCAACAACTGAGAGATCTTATCAAAAAACGAACGCCTGTTGACCCATTTAAGTGAATAACTAAAAATGCCAACGCAGCAAAAATAGGGACGAAAAGAAGGAGAGGATTATAAATGAAAAAGAAAAAAATAGGCTTGTTCATGCTTGCCTTATTAATCACACAAACCTTGAGTTCTTCTGTCAGCGCTTTCGCTGTAACAACAAGCGAAGAGACTACGGAAGCAGCAGTTAGTAGTGAAAAAGAGGACAGTACAAAAACTAAAAATAACCAAACTGAAACAACTTTGCCAAAAGACGAAAAGGCACAAGAAGTTCCTGCTTTAAGTGAAGAAAAAACAGTAGAAACGCCAATTAAGGAAGAAGCTGTTCCGACAACTAAAGCAGAGACGCCAAATACAAAAGCAGTCATTACAGATGAGATTTTATCAACTATGACGATTACAGATATGAATGGTGTTGAATACAGCCAACAAGCGACTAATCGTATCTTAAATTCATCCCCTGTAACGGCAAAACTAAAATTTGTAGTGGAAGATAAAGATTACTTACCAGGATCTGTGTACACAATGAATTTGCCAGCACAACTTGGTTATTCTGACGCTAGTGGTGAGGTTGGCGGAGTTGGCGCGGCTTGGTCAGTAGATGCAGCAAGTAAAACCGTCAGTATCACATTTAACCAACGAGTGAGAGATACGGAATTTACATTAAACTTGAAAAGCTACATTGCTACGGAGAATAATCCTTTAGTAACCGTAGACACACCTGGACAAACGAAAAATCAATACAAATTTGACTTGTACGAAGAAGTCGATCCCATTAAATACACTGAAAATGAATATACATTTGGTTTGCAAGGCGATATTTACTATAATTTAAATCGAACACTTTCAGGAAATCAAACGCTAGAATTAACAATGGCTGAAACGCCAGAAGCACTATTTGGTAAAGAAGATAAACAATTCGATGTAAATTCTTATGACGTAGATGTTAATGGAACCATTCTACCAGAAACGAAACAAAAGTTAACAAACGGTACAGACTACATCCTATCTGAAGATACAGTGACAAAAACAGCCATTACAGTTCCAACAATGAACCAGCAAAAAGCCTATGTTGTTTCAATTAATCGTACACTTTCTTTAGAAAGTGCATCAGCGTATGATTACTTTCTTTCTCAACAATACCCTACTACAAAAGTTGGGAGTGTGACCTTATTAAAAACAACGGCTGTCAATAAGGCCATAGAGTTTACTGCTAAAACAAGTCAAAGTCAAAAAATGATTAACCAGAAAAACTTCTCTCAAGTTCATGGAGCAAGCTTTCAAAGCAAAGGAAATTATTATTTAACGATTTATGGCAATGCATCCCAAACGAAAAAAGGGGAAAAGATTGTTGTTAATAGTAAAAATGGTCAAGAAATTCAAGAGTATAAACTCAATGCGAGAAATGCAGAAAATCAAAGTGTTCTCATAACGGACTATTTTGACGTTAGCAAAGAAGGAAGCAAAGTAATTTTAACGGCAACAAAAGACAGCAACTTACAAATTTCTATGGACAACGTTAAAATGCAGTTAGAAGAAAAAGATATAGAATTAGCAGTGAGTACTCCCGTGATTGGCATGGATAAAGAATTTATTTTGATTTCTGATAAATACATTCAACCAATTTCAGTTCTTAACCCAAACAATGCTGAAACAGCTTGGGGGAATTACGATCGAAATGGAGCTTACTTTAATCGTACATCAGTCAATGTAGAAGGCAGTCGCGAGGCACCAATTGAAAATGTAATCATTAATGTGAAAAATCCGAATTATTTAACCTTGAGAGAAGTCACGACGGTTTCTTCTTATAAATTAAATAAAGATTACACTGTAACCAATACGGCAGATGGTGCTGTTATTAAATTCACGACACCAATTACCAATTCAATCACAATCCCGATTGGGTTTAACTATGTGCCAGATAGTTTGGCAAAAAACAAAAGCATTCCCGTTGATACCATTCCAATCACGATGAGTGCAGATGGATATGAGCAACTTGATGCAACCGTCACAACTGGGAGTAAGCAAGGCTCAGAACGTACATTACAAGCAAGTGGAAACCAATTTTTAGTGAACGCTCGAAACGATTCCTTTGACTCACTAGTTGTTTTAACGAAAGTACCACAAGGAGCAGATGTAATTTTTGATATCTACGATGTCTCAAATGATATGGTGGACTCTATTTATCCTCAATATTGGGATCGCGGTCAGTACTTTGATAAACCAATGAACAAAAGCAGTGTAGGTTACCCGACCATTACATTTGACGAAGCAACGAATAGTTATCAATTTGATTTTGGAAAAACATCGAAACGTTACATTATTGAATACAAGCTGGCAAACGGTTGGGTTGATGTAAGCCCAATTAGAGTGACCGGGACGACAGCAGAACCTTTGTATAACAATCAAGAAATGTCTGCTACCGCTTCTGTTAGCAATGAAGCAGTAGCGATTTTATCCGCTAGCCAAACAGAGCATGCAACGCTTAAAAATGTGACAAGTAATAGTATGACGACAAAAAATATTGACGATAAAACCCGGAAAGTCATCAATCCAGTATTTGATATCGCAATTAAAGGAGTCACAAATGGCGGAATTGATTTAAATTCAATTGTAATTGATGGGGTACCAAAAGATGCGTATACCGTTAAACAAACGGCAACAGGTGTGAAAATTAGTTTTAACGATTACACACTGACTGAAAACATCACGATTCAGTACAACACCGTTTCAGAAAACCCAGGACGTATTTACTCAGAAACAACGATTAGTTCTGATAGTTTAGATTTAATGAAAGCCGAGCGCAAAACAGTTGCTAGCAATGTAGTTGTATTGAAATTCTCAGATGGAGAAGCAGAAGGAATTGTTTATCTTGGCAAAGTACAGTTCCATACAGTTGATGCAGCAGATAAAACACTTAATATCCCCAATGTTCATTTTGAACTTGTGGATAATCTTAGTGGAGCTACGAGTGAATTTGTGACAGACAGCAAAGGTGCATACAACATTGACGCAATTATGTCAGGTGAGTATACGCTACGTGTAACCGAAGTTCCGAAAGGCTATGTTATTTCTGAAGAGTATCTAACAGGAAAAGGAATTAAATTAACGAAGGGTAGTAATCTAGTTGAAATTCCATTTAACGTAGATTTAACAAGTGTGAAAGCTAAGGATTCTACTATTTTTGTAGGAGATCATTGGCAGCCAGGTGATAATTTTGTTTCAGCAACAGCTGTAGATGGACAATCGGTTGATGTTGATAAACTAACTGTGGAAGGAACAGTTGATACAAATAATGCTGGTAAATATGATGTGGTTTACAAAAACCAATCAGCAACAGCCAAAGCGACCATTACAGTAGTAGAAAAACAAGAAACGCTTGAAGTGAAAAAAAATTCTACCTTATATGTAGGCGATCATTGGCAAGCAGAGGACAACTTTATTTCAGCAACCGATCAAGCTGGGAACGCTCTTGGGATTAACGATTTAACCGTTACAGGATCGGTAGATACAAGCAAAGCGGGAGTTTATCAAGTGACTTACAGTCATGGCAGCCAATCACAAACGGCTACAATCATTGTAAAAGCGGATCAATCAAGTGTAGTTGTGAAAGATTCTACTTTATATGTAGGCGATTCATGGAAAGCCGAGGATAATTTTATTTCAGCAACTGATCGTGAAGGGCAACCGATTTCCTTTGATAAAGTAAACGTAACCGGCGTTGCCGATCCAACTGTTAAAGGGAGATATGAAGTTTCTTACACGATTGACACAGAAGATTTTCCAATAGAAAGTAGCCTTACACGAGTACTTCAAGTAAAAAACAAGCAATTAACAAACGTTGCTACGATTACAGTTCTTGAAAAAGAAGTGCCGGTTAAACCAGAAGAACCAAAAGAACCAATTAAGCCGATTGAACCAGAAAAACCCGCTTCTGGAAATCAAGGAAATACCGAAAAGAATCAAGTCCACATTTCTAAACCTAAGCAAACTCAATCAGAAACCAACTTCCCACAAACTGGGGAAAAGAAAAGTAACTATCTAGTAATTATTGGTGTGTTGATTGTAGTTGTAGCACTAGGTGGAATTATTTTAGTCAGAAGATCAAAAAGAGAAGAAAACAAGTAAGTAAAATAAAGAAACCCAATAAGAAGTTCAATTAATCCTTGAACTTCTTATTGGGTTTTTTAGATTTAAAGAAGAGTATCTTTTAAGACCACTTCTTGGTAATGCAGATAAAGTTCTTCAATAGAGGCACTCATCAAAAGAGGTTCTGCTTTTTTTATTTGTTCTGGCGTCCAATCAAACCATCTAATTTCTAATAACTGTTGGATTTCCTTTTCAGAAAATCTTTCTTTAATAATGCGTGCAGGATTCCCACCTACAATAGTGTAAGGAGGAATATCCTTCGTAACAATTGATCCAGCAGCGATAATAGCGCCTTCCCCAATAGTTACTCCAGGCATAATCATAGCATTCATCCCAATCCAAGCATCGCTTTTTATAAGGGTATCGCCTTTAGGTGCGTAAGAATCCATGATCTGATTTTTAAAGGGATAGACGGTAATCCAATCAGGATGATGATTGTGATTTCCTCCCATTAAAATGGTGACACCTGCAGCAATACAGACATAATTTCCAATGATAAGTTTATCCAGCGTCCAACCAAATTCTTCAATTGGATTAAATAAATTTTTTGTTTTTTTATCGCCCCAAAGATAACGGACACAGCCATCCTCAAAATCTTGATTGGCGTAATAGCCGGAATAATAAGAACCATTTCCGACTTCAATCAGGGGGTTTGTTACGATATCCTTCAAAAGTTTGGTTTCTGACCAGTTGTTAAATTGTTTCATAATGTTTTTCCTCGCTTCTAAGTTAGTCTTGCGTATAAACCTAGAAGCTGAATGCCGTAGCGACATTTTTTAATTTTTTTAACCGACGAATCATGAAAATGCCTCCCTTTTACTTGAGATTATTCTAACATAAACGAAAAAAAGTTAATAGGTAAGCTGTATAATAAAATAACATAATACGACTTTTATTTATGCTGTAATTGGACAATACACTAAGGGGAAATAGAATTAGTGTATCAAATTAACGTAATACACTAATCAGTGTATTTGTTTTTCGTCTATTTTTTTGATAGAAATGCTGATATAATAGTTTTTGGAAATGATACACTAAAGTTGGCACGAAAATTGCTATATAATAAGAGAAGCCAAACAAATGGATGAACAAGAAAGAGGGGATTCTGTTGGGGATTGATATCCGCTTAGTAAGAATCGATGATCGGCTCATCCATGGGCAAGTTGCGATCGTCTGGGCTAAACGGCTAGACATACAACGAATTATTGTTGTAAGTGATGCTGTGACAAAAGACAATATACGAAAAATCTTACTTCAACAAGCGGCTCCACCAGGAATCAAAGTCAATGTGATTACTGTAGCTAAAATGATTGAAGTCTATTCCAACCCACTGTTTGATGGAGTAAAGGTCATTCTGTTGTTTACCAATCCCATTGAAGTTTCGCAAATAGTTAAATCAGGTATTCATTTTCCCACCGTAAATATTGGCGCGATGGGGTATACCTCAGGAAAGAAAATGGTGGCGAATACAATTGCTGTTGACGATGCCGATTTGGAAGCTTTCCACTATTTAAATGCCCAAGGAACGGAACTGGAGATTCGAAAAGTCATTACTGATAATAAACAAAATCTGATGGATGTATTAAAAAAAGCGAAGGTTTAAAATGATCAACTAAAAGGAACCTTGAAAGGGGGCGGTTTTGTTAGGAAAGTCTGTTTTTAATAGACAAAGACTAGCGAAACGTGTAAAAAATAGCTGTGCAGGTTGGCAGCTATTTGAACAAAATCTAGAGACATTATTTAGGAGGTAGAGAGATGGTAGGAATTATCCTAGCAAGTCATGGCGAATTCGCTGAAGGCATCTTGCAATCTGGCGCAATGATTTTTGGAGAGCAAGAAAACGTAAAGGCTATTACGTTGATGCCAAGTGAAGGTCCAGACGATGTAAAAGCAAAAATGGAAGCTGCAATTGCATCTTTTGACAATCAAGACGAAGTATTATTCTTAGTCGATCTATGGGGCGGAACACCCTTCAATCAAGCAAATAGTTTGTTTGAAGCACACAAAGACAAATGGGCAATCGTTGCCGGTATGAATTTACCAATGGTAATTGAAGCTTATGCGTCACGTTTTTCAATGACGTCAGCTCAAGAAATTGCAACACACATTCTTGGAACAGCTAAAGAAGGGGTTAGAATTCAACCTGAGGAATTAGAGCCTAAAGAAAAAACAGCTGCTGTCGTTACTGAAGATGCACAACCAAAAGGATCACTTGCTCCAGGAACGGTTGTTGGAGATGGCAAAATCAAATTTGTATTGGCACGTGTGGATTCTCGTTTATTACACGGTCAAGTTGCAACAGCATGGACAAAATCAACACAACCAAATCGTATTATCGTTGTTTCAGATACAGTTGCAAAAGACGATTTACGTAAAAAATTGATTGAACAAGCTGCACCACCTGGTGTTAAAGCAAACGTTATTCCAATTAGTAAAATGATTGAAATTTCAAAAGATCCTCGCTTTGGAAATACAAAAGCATTGCTATTATTTGAAAACCCTGAAGACGTTCTTAGAGCAGTTGAAGGTGGCGTAGATATCAAAGAAGTAAATGTTGGATCAATGGCTCATTCCGTTGGAAAAGTTGTGGTAAGCAAAGTTCTTTCAATGGGACCAGAAGATGTTAAACATTTTGAAGAAATGAAAGAAAAAGGCATCAAATTTGATGTTCGTAAAGTACCAAATGATTCTCAAGCCAACATGGATGACATTCTTAAAAAAGCAAAAGCTGAATTAGCTAACGCAAAGTAAAAATAAATTAATTAGGAGGCTATTATGTCTATTATATCAATTGTTTTAGTAATATTAATTGCTTTTCTAGCTGGTATGGAAGGAATTTTAGATGAATTCCAATTTCATCAACCACTAGTAGCATGTACGTTAATCGGATTAGTAACAGGTAACTTGACAGCGGGTATCGTTCTTGGCGGTACACTTCAAATGATCGCTCTTGGATGGGCAAATATTGGAGCAGCCGTAGCACCAGATGCTGCATTGGCATCCGTTGCATCAGCAATTATTTTAGTATTAGGTGGACAAGGCGTTAAAGGCGTTCCATCAGCAATCGCAATCGCGGTTCCACTTGCAGTAGCAGGTTTATTCTTAACAATGATCGTTCGTACACTTGCAGTACCTATCGTTCACATGATGGATACAGCGGCAGAAGATGGAAATATCAGAAAAATTGAAATGTTACACATTCTTGCAGTATGTATGCAAGGGATTCGTATTGCAATTCCTGCAGCAGCACTTTTATTCATCCCAGCAGAAACGGTTCAATCATTCTTGGAATCAATGCCAGCATGGTTAACTGAAGGTATGGCTATTGGTGGTGGAATGGTCGTTGCCGTTGGTTACGCATTAGTAATCAACATGATGGCAACAAAAGAAGTATGGCCATTCTTCATTATCGGTTTTGTTGTAGCAGCAATTTCTCAATTAACATTAATCGCTCTTGGAGCACTTGGTGTTGCATTGGCATTGATTTACTTGAACCTTTCTAAAATGGGTGGTTCTTCAAACGGTGGCGGCGGAAGCAATTCTGGCGACCCACTAGGGGATATCTTAAACGACTATTAAATTAAAAAGTAGCTAGCAAAGTCTTATAATGTTCGATTTGTATCGTGTCTCTAAGGTTTCAAACCTCTAAGAGAGCATGACAAAGGAGGAAAAGAAAAATGGCAGAAACAGAAAAAATTCATTTAACGAAAAAAGATCGTTTAGCCGTTGCATGGCGTTCAACATTTATTCAAGGTTCTTGGAACTATGAACGTATGCAAAATGGTGGTTGGGCATTCTCAATGATCCCAGCGATCAAAAAATTATATAAAACAAAAGAAGATCGTTCAGCAGCATTGAAACGTCACTTAGAGTTCTTTAATACTCACCCATATATTGCTTCACCAATTCTTGGGGTAACCTTAGCACTTGAAGAAGAACGTGCGAATGGCGCGCCAGTTGATGACGTAGCAATTCAAGGGGTTAAAGTTGGGATGATGGGTCCATTAGCTGGTG
This sequence comes from Carnobacterium divergens, assembly GCF_900258435.1. Lineage (NCBI taxonomy): Bacteria > Bacillati > Bacillota > Bacilli > Lactobacillales > Carnobacteriaceae > Carnobacterium > Carnobacterium divergens. Next base: position 383,160 of record NZ_LT992558.1, read on the forward strand.
TTGGTGATCCAGTATTCTGGTTTACAGTTCGTCCAATGCTAGGCGCACTTGGTGCATCTTTAGCAATGGGTGGAAACATTCTTGGTCCAATTATTTTCTTCGTAGCATGGAACTTAATTCGTTGGGGCTTTATGTGGTACACACAAGAATTCGGTTATAAAGCCGGTTCTAAAATTACAGAAGATCTTTCTGGTGGCGTATTACAAGACGTGACAAAAGGAGCGTCAATTCTTGGGATGTTCGTTCTGGCAGCCTTAGTACAGCGGTGGGTATCGATTAAATTCTTACCCGTTGTCTCTGAAGTTAAGCTAGACAAAGGTGCGTATATTGAATGGGATAAACTTCCAGGAGGAGGCGAAGGAATTCGCAATGCTTTCGAACAAGTGAACTCAGGATTAGCCCTTTCATCTACTAAAGTAACAACATTACAAAACAACTTAGATCAATTGATTCCTGGTTTAGCTGCATTATTATTAACATTCTTCTGCATGTGGTTATTGAAGAAAAAAGTTAGCCCAATCGTTATCATTCTTGGTTTATTCGTAGTTGGTGTGCTTGGTCACGTAATCGGTCTTTTATAAGCCGATAACCAATTAGTGCTTATCTAAAAAGTGGCTGCAGATAATTGTCTCAGCCACTTTTTTTATTGGCGAAACTAAATAAAAAACGTATAATGAATGAAACAAGCTAAACGAAATGGAGCGGATAGAATGGTAGAGTCAATTAACACAAAAGTAGATTTGGTGATAGATGCCACCGCTTTTACAGGTCTAACAGATTACGGGAAAATTATGATTGGAAACAACGGTTTTGAATTTTACAATGCTCGTGACGCCCATAAATTTATTCAAATCCCTTGGGAAGAAGTTGACCAAGTGATTGCTTCAGTCATGTTTAAGGGGAAATGGATTCCGCGTTATGCGATTAAAACAAAGAGAAATGGGACTTTCACCTTTTCGTCAAAAAACCCTAAAAAAGTTCTTAGAGCCATGCGAGAATACGTAGATCCAAGTCATATGGTTCAATCATTGAGCTTCTTTGATGTGATTAAACGAGCATTTAAATCAATGGGGAAAAAGAAAACTAACTAAACATTTATTTAACCAAGAGTCATTCTAATAGAGAGTGATTCTTTTTTTGTTGGAAGCTAGAACTCAATGACTGTATTTGGGATAGGGGCCTTTTTTCATTAAGTAAATTTTTAGAATAACCTTAATAAAACTTAAGTACTTAACCGTTGCTAAAAGAAGGGGAAACGATTAAAATTATGCTAAGTAGCATACCAATGAACGAGCATTTAAATGAAATTAGTCCACAATCGTTATAAAATAGGAGGCAACAATTAGATGAAACTAAAAAAAATACTTACCGCTAGCTTTGTTGGATTGATCACACTGGGTGGATTAGCAAGTGCTCATCCAGTTCAAGCCCGTACGTCAATCAATGAAACATGGGGAAAACCAGCTTTTACAAGAGGCGTAACATTAAATCAAAGCCAAATTGCAGAAACACGCAAGCTATTAGGGATACAATCAGATGATGCTGTTGATGAGTTTGTCGTAGATGGCAATGTTATTTCAAAATATTTGCAAAACAGCAATAATCCAGGTGCCCAAGTTTATTCCAGTTCACTGATTCAGCGGACATCAGCAGGTGATGGTGTAAAAGTCGAAATCGTAACGCCTGAAAATATCACATTGATTACTACTGAACAGTATCGAAATGCAAGCATTACAGCAGGTGTAACGGATGCGACCATCAAAGTAGCTTCAGCAGTTCCAGTAACAGGAGAAGGAGCTTTAGCCGGCGTATTTATGGCATTTGATGAGAATGGCCAAGCATTAGACAAAGAATCAATTGCCGTTGGGCAAGAAGAGTTGGGAGTTATTTCAGGAATTTCAGAAGCGAATAAAGACAATGCAGATTTTAGTGACGCGAATCTAAATGTTGCCTTTGCTGAAATTAAAGCGGAACTTGCAAAAATTCATGAAAAACAAGATCAACTTGCAACAAAAGAAGATGTTGAAAAAATTGTCAACGAAGCATTGAAGAACAACAATTTAGAGAAAGTTGTGACACCTGAACAAACCACACAAATTACTAATTTTATGATTCGCTTCCAAAATTCGCCAGCGATTAATAACAAAGAATTGATTAGCCAACTCAATAACTTCGGAAAAGATGTTATGAATAATGCGAAAAACTGGCTTGGAGAAGCCCGCAATTCGTTAAACTCAGAAGAAGCACAGAACTTTTTACAAAAAGTGAGCAATAGTTGGGATCGTTTTGTCAGCTGGGTAACAGGATTTTTTAACTAGATAAAGGAGAACCATTCTTAAAAAGAATGGTTCTTTTTTTGAGTAGATTTAAATAAAAGAGGCCGTCCTAAACATACATTAGGACGACCTTTTTTACTCTAGTATAAATGGAAAGCGAAAAGATTTCTGGAATTTTTCTTTTAAAATCAGAAGCATCAAATTTTGCCACATTTCTGGTCGAGAAATTTCAGTAATGAAAAATAGAATTTGATCGGGCTTCTGATGCTCAAAACAATCAGAAATAATAATTCTGGCATCATTAATATCATCTACAATAACAATATTTTCTTTACCGAACATAGTAAAGAGTTTTCTTTTGATAATATTTACTCCTGCCACATGTTTTGAATACTGAATGTATATTTTTAAATACATAGGGTCAACGTAGTCAATAATAGAAGCAATTAAAAAGTAATACCCATTTAAATATTTTTCGTCAACTTTCATATTGTATTCAGTAGTTATTGAATGAAAAAAATGCATAATTTTATGTTCAATCAATTTGAAACGCTCGGATTTAGTCGAAAAACGTTTCAGGCTGACAGGATTTGCAAACAATACAGACAAGTCTGTATCAAAATAATAAATGTAGATATGAAAAATAAAAATATAGTAGAAGGTAACAGCACGATCTTCAATTGAAATAAAAACATCTGGGAAAAATTGCGTGAAAATTGACTCGGTTAATTCTGTAGAATGTTTGACAATTGGAGAGTTTAAGGACTCCACTTGAGAATAAAGAGCAACCTTTTCCTCTAAATTATCAAGCTCAGAAATCGAAATTCTAGACAATAAATTTATAAATAAAAGCTCATCTTCATCTGTTAAATAGTCATGAGAATAAACCGATACATCATTAAGTTCTTTAAAAATAGTCGCAATTTCTTTAATATCTTCAGAAAGTGTAAAAGGCGGATTTCTTTTATCTAAATAAGATAATAAAAATAGAATTTCTAATTTTTTTGTTTTAGAGGGATTGTGAGCGGGAGCTGAAAAGGCGAGCTTGAATTCTTTGTTGAATTTTTTTATTGGAAACAGGTCTTCAAGAGGCCATGCGATTCCTTGAGAAATTCCCCAGTAAAAAAAGTAATAGAATGTTTTTAAATGTTTTGGAGAACCAACTAAGTTATTCTCATTTTTGGTTTCAGTAAAAACAATATCAATTTTAAAACCAGCTAAGAAGCGTTTAAGATCAGCCATTTGTCTGTATAAATGGGGGGTGCTGATGTATAAATACTCAGCTAATTGAATCATTGAATCAAAGTGTTTCGTTAAAAGTGAATAAATAATATTGAATTGGATTGAATTTTTCAAATAGTGTAGTTGCAAACTCACCATAAAGTATTCGATGTTCATAGGAGAAGAATTTACTATCGAATAACAATATTTATTTTTTTTAATTTCCAAATCCTTAAAATCTTTTTCTATTTCTAAATCATGAGCCAGTTCTTCAATCGTGTTTAGTGTTGAACGTTTAGAAATTTGAAGTAATTCAGAAAAGGATTCAAGGGAGAGTTCTTTTGGATGAGTGTAAACAAGCTCTCTAAATAAAGTTAATTTAGCTAAATCTTTTTTCGTCATTAATGTGTCCACAGCAAAACCTCCTTTTATTGAGTAGCAAATGATATGTAAAGCAATTTATCTAGCTCTAAGATTATAACGGAAATAAGACGATAGTCAAATACGTCGAGAATAGTAGTTTTAAATATAATTCCAGAAAACGTATACGAATACTATTAAATAAGACTTTTATCATAAATTGGAGAATTAGATACTAAATTAAGATAACATGAGAAAATATAAATGTTCTACACTTATAGTACAGTAAATTAATTATTACTTGTACAAATAAGGCGATGGAGTGACAAAATGATTATTGATGATAATTGGGACGATGTTTTCATTTATAATGTAGAGTTTCAAGTTTTAATTACGAGTAAAACAGGTGAATTTGAGAAAAACATTTCGAAAAGTTTGGTTTTCAGTAGTGAGCTAGATGAAAATAAAGTAGCTGATATTGTCAAAGAAAAATTTGGGAATGTTATCAAAGTAAACTACGTTGATTATTTTGGAGATTCATTAGAATTTAAAAATCAAAATCAATTGGAAAGGGGGTGAACGGATGCGTACGCAAAAGCAAGAATTGCTTTTGTTTTTCATTATTGTGCTAGTTCTTTGTTTCCCGTCAGTGTCTTTAGCAAATACGACAAAAAGCCAAGTAGGTATTTTTTTTACTGAAGGAAATGAAGCTGATGAGTTAGTGCAGGAAAAAAAGTCTAACGGAAAAAAAAATCCTAGCATAGGGGCTAAGGAAGTGCAAAGAGGGGATTATTTACCTCAAACAGGGGAGCAGGGTCAAGAGAATATACTTATAGTGGGGAGTCTACTTTTAGTTATTTCAGTAGTAGGAATGAATAAAATAAAACGGGGGTAGTAAAAGATGATTTTAAAAAGAATGTTAGTTGTAGGATTAATTAGTACAAGTTTTTTATTTAGTACAGCAACATACGCAGTTACCGGAGATGAGGTAAAGGGGAGTGAAGATGGAAAAAGTGGAACTTCTTATGGTTCTATTAATTTAACTCCTGGAGACCAAACAGAAGGCCCAACAGAACCAATTAAGCCTACAATTCCACCAGGGGAAACTGGAAATAGGGGTTCTTTGACAATTGATAACGTAGCCCCATTATTGTTTGATACACATAAATTAGAAGGAAAAGAACAAGTGTATACTTCAGTAGTAATGGATTCAAATGCCCAAGTAACTGACAACCGTGGAGAAGAAGCAGGTTGGAATTTACAAGTTTCACAAACTGCATTTATAGATAGTAAAGATGCAACGAAAATATTAAAGGGTGCAAAGTTGATCTTACCTGTTGGATTGCTTGAAACAGCTGGGACGAACGTATCTCTTGCGCCTACAGTGTCAGCTGTTGAAGTAAATGAAACACCTAACGTTTTAATGAATGCCCTAGCAGGTTCAGGTGCGGGAACTTGGACAAGTGTTTTCAACAAAGATGAAATTAAATTAACGGTACCAGCTGGAAATAAAAATGGAGAATACATCTCTACAGTAACGTGGTCGTTAATGGATGCACCAAAATAAAAAAGTAAATGAAAAGGGGTAATAAAAATGAAAAAGAAATTAATCGGTCTATCCTTAAGTGCAGGTATTTTAGTTAGTATTACGTTAATGAACAATTTGCAAGCAAATGCAGCAGAGGTCAGTAAAGGTTCTTCAACAGCTAATTTTGAATTACAAGCAGGAGATTCGACGACAATTCCAGAAGTAATTGATCCAGAACTTCTACCACCAACAGGAAATAAAGGACCACTCAGTCTAGATACTGTCTCAAGTTTTAATTTTCAAACAAAAAAACTAGGTGCAGAATCAAAAGCGCTTCTTGAAGCAACGCCTGTTTTAGGAACTAAATTAGGACTTCAAGTGACAGATGAACGTGGGGAAGATTTAGGTTGGAATTTAAAAGTAAGTGCAACGCCTTTTAAAACCGAAGACGATACATTAGAGTTAAAAGGCGCTGTTATGACTATTCCAGAAGGAGCACTAACGACAAAAGAAGGGGTAGATCCACTTTTAACACCAACGGCTTTTAAAGTAGCGTTATCGCCAACACCAACAAGTATTATGAAAGCTAGTACAACACAAGGGCGTTCAACATGGGTAAACTCATTTGAAGCCAAAGGAGAAAAAGTAACTTTAGCTGTTCCATCGGGAAATAAAGTTGCCACCTATTCATCCACAATTACTTGGTCGCTAGAAGATGCACCATAACAGGATTTAAAAAATAACAGAAAATGATAGGGGAATACGATGAATAAAAGATTTTTTTTGACTGCACTAATTATTTCAATCCCAATGGCTGGAGGATTACAAGTAAGTGCTGCCTCACCAGGAATATCAGACAGCAAAATTGATTTTCTTGCAGGAGACGGTGTAGTGACGCCACCAGTGAATCCAAAAGAACCAGATAATTTGATCCTACCAAGCCCTATAGATAGCTCAGATCCAGAAAATGAAGGAACAGGTCAAATTGGACCGTTATCTGTTGATTATGTTTCCAATTTAAAATTTGGAAAACAGAAAATTTCAGGAAAAACAGTTGCATATAAAGCATTGAATGCGGATCCTTTTGTACAAGTGACAGATTTACGTGGCTCAGGAGATGGCTGGAGATTATCAGCAAAAATGAGTCGGTTTATTAACGAAAACAATCACGAATTAAAAGGTGCTACCTTATCAATGCAAAGCAGTATAGTAAAAGCTGGAAGTACAAGTAATATATCACTATCTCCAGTTTCATCAGATATTGTATTTGATAACCAAGAAAGTAAACCAGTTATTATTGCAACGAATAAAGGAGGGCGGGGTACGTGGCTCAATGTTTGGTCTGGTGCCGATCAAGCCAATGAATCTATTCAATTAAATGTTTTAGCAGGTACACCAGAAGCGAACACTGAGTATACATCTTCAATCACATGGGAACTGGAAGATGCACCAAAATAAGTAAAACTTACAGACAAGGATCACTTTGAAAAGGAGGTCCTTGTTGTTTCATTAAGAAAAGGGGAATCGATCAAGATGAAAAAATTACATTTACTAACCGTTGTATTACTAATAGGGAGCTTAATTTCACCAATTATAGGTCAAGCAGAAGGAAGCATGGCTTATTCTGCAAAAGCTAATATACCAGAAAACCAAATCAACAAAACACTTACTTATTTTGATCTGAAAATGGAACCAGGTCAAGAACAAGAAATTACCCTAACTGTTAGTAATTCTAGCGATAAGGAAACAACAATCATTCTTTCTCCTAACATTGCGACAACCAATCAAAATGGTGTGATTGATTATAGTCAAAATAAAGTAAAACTAGATTCCACCTTAAAAATTCCCCTCAGTTCCATTATTTCAAAGAAACAAGAAGTGACACTGGCTCCTAACGAAACCAAACAAGTTCCATTTACACTTAAAATGCCAGATAAACCTTTTGAAGGTCTTTTGCTAGGCGGATTTTATGTTACTAAAAAAGAAGAAGCAGATGCTTCAAAAGAAGCTGAAAAAAACGTGCAAATTAAAAATAATTATTCGTATGTGATAGGCATCCAATTAAGAGAAGCATTAACAGAAGTGAAACCTCAGTTAAAAATGAATCAAATTAAACCGACCTTACTAAACTATCGAACGGCTATAACTGTGAACTTACAAAATACAAAAGCGACGCTCATAAAAGAATTCGATGTCCATGCAAAGATAAGAAAAAAAGGCAATGCGACTGTTTTACATGAAATAACAAAAACAGATATGTCAATGGCGCCCAACTCAAATTTTGATTTCCCTATAAACTGGAACAACCAAAGCTTAGAGCCAGGAACCTATACATTAGAAATGACCGCTAAGTCAGGTGACAATCAGTGGGAATTTGAAGAGGAGTTTAAAATTTCAGCAAATGAGTCTAAAACGCTAAACAAAGACGCTGTAGAATTAGAAAAATCCACTCCAAATTGGCTAATGATTAGTTTGTTAGCAATAGGTGTCATAACGATAATGACTAGTGGAATCATTTATTTCATTTACAAACATAAAAAGAAAAAAGAAGCAGAACGTCAAGCTCGGATAAGAAAGCAAAAAAAGCGAAAAAAAGCTCAAGCAAAGAAAAAAAAGCAACAATCAGAAAATGTTAATGAACACTGAACTGATTAAAATAACTATGGGAAGGAGGCGTTTAAAGTGAGAAAACTAAATGTGAGTTGTCTCTTATTAACGATTTTAGGATTTGGAACCCCCGCTTTTGCCGAATCAACTGGAGTGGTTGATTTTGAAGATGATACCGATGTCATGAGCCCTGTTAATCCACTAAATCCATCGGAATTAGGAATGGAAGATCCCAATAATCCGTCTACGAATAATCCTGGACCTCTGTCACTAAACGTTGCCCCACTTCAGTTTGATTTTGGCGTAAAAACAATGAAAGATTCTGTTTTAAGCTACTCAGCAAAGGATGTTGGAACTCAATTTATTCAAGTAACGGACAATCGAACAGATGCAAATGGATGGGTGTTGACTATTCAGCGAAATGAACTAGTATCGAAAGAAAATACAGAAATAAAAGGTGCTAAATTAACAATTCCTAAAGGAATCCTTCGGAATTCTTTACATGTACCAGCAAGCAATAGTGCCGAAGACGAACATCTAAAGACGTATAAAGTAGAAGTTTATGGTGATAATACACCAGTAACGATCTTATCAGCAGATCAAATCAACAATAATGGAAAAGCAACAACGATAAGCGCTTGGGAAAGTTCTAAAGTACAGTTAACATTTAAAACAATAATCACTAAAAAGGGAAGCTATACGTCTACTATTAACTGGAGTTTGTTAACAGCACCAACTAGTTGAATTAGAAAATAAATTTGTTGCAAATGGACACAGTAAAGGAATGGAATCATGAAAAAAATAATCAGCGCAATGAGTTTGATCTTGTTACTACTTGGAAACAATGTTTCTGCTGAAAGTTCGGAGGAAACGGCACAACCAAAATCTGATGTCAGCTATAGCGTTAAAAAAGTAAAAGCAGCTAATGAAATTAATGAAACAAATTCTTTTTATGATCTAAGAGCAACAGTGGGTGAAAAAAAAGAAATTCAAGCGATCATAACGAACGCATCAAATCACCCAATCTTTGTAAAATCTCAAATATTTACAGCTTTTACAAATGAGAATGGCGCAATTACGTACAACGATATACCTAATCCTGTATCAAAAAGCTTGAAATTTAAACTAAGCGATTTTACAACGATTGAGTCTTCGGATAAACGAGTGGAAGTACCGCCTCATTCAGAAAAAACAGTAACATCATTGATTGATGTGCCAAATAACGCACCAGATGGTGTGATATTAGGCGCTTGGTACTTTGAAAAAGAAGATCAAGTAGTAGAAAATCACGAAGAAAAAGGGATTGGAATAGCGAATAAATACAGCTATTCACTTGCAATAAAAGTAACGGTCAATCAAGAAATTGACAAACCTGAATTGAACTTAAAAAAAATCACTACAGGATTAAGCAACTACCGAAAAGCGATTCAAGCAACTATTGAAAATGAGTCGCCAGGAATTGTTTCAAAACTAACCATTAATGCTCAAATTTTAAATCAAAAAAATAATAAAATTTTATACGAACGGCAACAAGAAGAAGTAACGATGGCTCCTAATTCAAGTTTTTCTTATCCTATTTTTTTAATGAATCAGGAGATGAAAGCTGGGGATTACATTTTAAATATAGAAGCGACCACTGAAGACCCAAAATGGCCAAGTCAAAACTGGAGCTGGAGTCAAACCTTTCGCATTACTAAAGAAAAAGCACAGCAAATAAATCAGGAAGCACTAAATGACAATGTCTCAGCAAAACAAAATAAGGATGTACTTATTGTTGGTATTTTGTTTCTTAGCCTAAGTGTCGTAGTAATATTGTTCTTAATAATAAAAAAGAAATATAAGAAAAAAAAGAAAGTCAGAAAAATCATTAAACGAACTAAAATGAAAAAAGAGTCACTAGATAAGAATAAAGGAATAGGTTGGTGAAACATTTGAATAAATATATAAGAAAACTTCTTTTTGTTGTGGGTCTCACCTTAATCGGATGGCACTATTGTCCACTAAATGTATCTGCTGAAATTAGTCAAGAATCTCTAGTAGATAGACCTCAACCAACATCAGATAAGGTAACAGACATAAATCTGTTAACTAAGTATAATTTATTAAAAGGTAGTAAATTCAGAGCGTATTTTTATGATAAGTGGTGGGAATACGGAAGCATAGATCAAGACAATAATATATTAAATCGGAGTTATCAGCCTTTAGGGAGTCTGAAAAAATTTGATGACATATCATTTAGCTTTATGGTAAATGGAAACAGTAAGATGTTAATGGTAGCTCGTACTTTTCTGGTCAAGCCAGGTCATGAATATCAAGTTAGTTATTCTCTTAAGAATGCGTCTTATGACCCTTTATATCCTCTAACTCTTAACATGGCTATTGTTCCAGGAAGTACTTTTGGAGGAATACCCTATAAAACCTTGCCAAATACGTTTGATACTATGATGTATCAAAATTTTAAGGTGGATATTGAGACTGCTAAGGAAGCCTCATACACAGTAAATATGGATTCAATACAAGTCTATCAGGGCATTATCAGTACAAATACTACAATCATTGATCTAAATCAAAATATTATTGAAGCTAGAAGGGATGTTGAAAAGCTATTTACTGACAATACCTATACAAAATTAAAAGAATTTGTAACGCAAAAAGAATTGGATAGCGTGAAAAAAACTGTTGATTTAGTGGTGAATTCAACCGAAAGAACGTTTCTACTTCAATATACAGAGTTAGCACAAAAATTTTTAGATGATGTACAAATGACGTTAACAACAACAGAGATAAATGACAATATAGAAAGCCTAAACAATAAAGAGGTTAAAGGAACAACTTACCCACATGCCTATGTCCGGATTACAGGAAAAACTAGCTTACCTACCGCCAGTCTACTTTCACCATTTAAAGATGATCCTAAAAATTTTACAATCCAAGCAGATGAACTTGGCAATTATACAGTAAGATTAGAAAATGATGAACATTTTATTGCAGGTGAAAAAATTGTTGTTGAAGCCAATAGACATGGCAAACAAGCAATTGAAAATGTAGTAGTTAAAGATAAAACGCCACCCAAAGGAGAAGCAAAATCCATTCATAGTATTTTAAAAGATGCGATTCCAACACCTGACAAATTTGTGACAGACTTAAATGATTCCAACCCTAATAATAAAAAAATTACAGCTGAGTACTCAACGAAAAATAATAGCGATCAACTGCAACAAATGATGCAAAAAAGTGGGACGTATACGGTTTATGTGATGATTAAAGATGAAGCATCTAATAGTACTGAAATTCAATCAGAATTAATTGTTTATGATTCAAATTCACTATTAGAGAGCACCGATTTTCAAATGGATCAAGAAGAACTATTAAGTTTTTCCAATGAAGAAATGGCCAATCATTTTTTAAGAAGCAGTCAAACGCAAGCCTATCTAATCAAAGATACCAATAAAATTGATTTAACAGATAAACTTCAACTTAGAGGTTTAGATACCTTTAAAAAAGAGTTGGGATCTTATACCTTGAGTTATTTTTTATCTAAAGAAGACAGCGGTTTAACGATAGATTTAACAAGTGAATTTATAGTAACGGTTACACAACCTGACGCGAGTAAGCCAGTAGAACCTACTAATCCGCAACCAGAGACAAGTGTTGACGCTGAAAATGAGGGGACAGGAAATAAAGGATATCTTCGAATGGACTATGCTCCATCAATTTTTGACTTCGGTAAATTAAAAACCTCCTTTTTAAATAAGACGTATCAAGCAAAACAGCCTTTGTCTGTTTCTGGGAAACCGCTAACTAGACAATGGGTACAAGTATCTGATACTAGGTCAAGTAGCAATGGGTGGACGCTAAGCGTACATCAAAGCACTCCGTTTGTGGGGTCTGATGGCTCAACTTTGAAAGGCGCAATATTAAGGATTCCTAAGGGAACAATTTACAACACACTATCAAATGAAATCCCTGTTAGTGATACTAGTATAATTAGTCATGAAATCAGTCTTAGTGAGACACCAACAGCCATTTTAGCAACGCCAAAAAACAAGAATAGAGGGAAAAAAATAACAACTAATGTTTGGAATCCTTCACAAGTTACCTTGTATGTACCTAGTGGCAGCGCAAAAAATAAAGTTCATTACCAAACAACGGTTAATTGGTCACTAATGACTGATGTTCCAAATTAAATTTTTAAAAGATCACAAAAAATTATGAACAAAAAATGAGAATCTTCTGGAACTTATAGATAACAATAGAAAAAAATGATATACTGATTAAACAGTTAAATACAAATTAGGTTGGGCGCAAGCTTTCAAGATCTAGTTCTCCAAGGGTGAGGAGAACATCTTGAAGGCGTGCGCTCTTTTTTGTATTTATTTTGAAAACTAACAGAAGCAGAAGGGAATGGTTGAATGAAATTTTACAACAAGGAGAGCCAAGAGGTACTAAATGAATTTAAAGTGTCTATAACAGAAGGATTAACAGATACTGTTGTGGAATCAAATAGAGAGCGTTTCGGAGCAAATAAATTAAACGAAGAAAAATCAGATCCCTATTGGAAAATCTATTTACGCAGTTTTAAAGAGCCAATTGTGATTGTTTTAATGGGTGCAATTTTATTGTCTTTTTTCAGTGCCTATTACGATTTTCAAATTAAGGGTGATGTAAAACACGGAACAGAAGCTCTTTATGAAGGAACGGCAATTTTAATTTTGATTATCATTAATGCGACCCTGTCTTTTTGGCAAGAAATTAGTGCTAAAAAAAGTTTAGATGCGTTAAAACAACTTTCCAATCGTCAAGTCGCTCTTTTACGAAATGGCAATTGGGGACGCTATGATTCAGTCGACCTTGTGCCGGGAGATATCGTAAAGGTAAACGTTGGTGATTTTATTGAAGCAGATATCAGATGGATTGATACGTCAGAACTACAGGTGATTGAATCGCATTTAACAGGCGAAGCAGATGCCATTCAAAAGGACAGTCAAGTGCTTGAAGGAGAGATTGGTGTTGGCGATCAACGAAACATGGGGTTCTCAGGATCAACAGTTTCAAATGGTAGTGGAATTGGGATTGTTGTTGCAACCGGTCAAAAAACCGAATTAGGAAAAATTGCTGAGCTACTTCAAAATGTTGAGTCAAAACCTTCACCATTGCAACACACAGTTGGAAAATTGACGAAATCGTTAATGTTGATTTCTGGTTTAGTCGTTGTGTTCACCTTAATTGTTGGAATGATTCAATCCTATCAAGCAACAGGGGCATTAACCTTTTCCGCAATTGGCGGGGTGTTGTCTACTTCAATTGCTTTAGCAGTAGCCTCTATTCCAGATGCATTGCCAGCGGTGTTATCCATCGTTTTAACCATCGGTGCCAGCAAGATGGCTAAAAACAAAGGGTTAATTAAATCACTAAACAGCGTTGAGACGCTAGGCGCAACTTCTTATGTTTGTTCCGATAAAACAGGAACGTTAACGAAAAATGAAATGACCGTGACGCAATTCTTTGCCAACGGTGACGCATACTTTGTTACAGGCAAAGGGTATTCACCAGAAGGTAAAATTATCAGTGACAATCCAGATACGAATGCCTACCAATCATTTATGAAAGGTGCTGTTCTATGTAATGAAGCCGAGGTAAAATTGGTAGAGCAACAATACAAGCCTTTTGGAAATCCAACAGAAGTAGCTTTAGTGGTTTTAGGAGAGAAAGCCGGAATTACCAAAAAGGACATCCTTGAAAAGGGCAGTGAGATTTACCGTGTTCTACCGTTTACAAGTAGCCGAAAAATGATGAGTATTATTGTAAAAGAAGACGACCAGTATAAGCTTTATACCAAAGGAGCACCAGATGTATTGGTTGAAAAAAGCGCCTATATTTTACATGAAAATGAACGCGTTGAAACCTCTCTTTTAATTAAAAAGTTAGAAGAAACAACCTTGAATTTTGCTAAAGAGGCATTAAGAACGCTTGCCGTAGCGGAAAAAGTTTTAACCAAAGAAGAAGCAACCAATGGAACGGTGGAAGAATTAGAAGTAGGCTTTACTGTGACCGGTATAGCCGGGATTATTGACCCGCCAAGAGAAGAAGTCAGAGAATCTGTTCAGCAATTGAAGGAAGCTTCAGTTAAGGTTGTGATGATTACTGGGGACCATGAAGCAACTGCTAAAGCGATTGCCTATGATTTAACCATTATTGACTCGTTGGACGCGCCTTCAATCAAAGGGTCAGCAATTGAAAAAATGACCGATGAAGAGTTATTTGAAGTTGTCAAAGAAACACAAGTTTATGCTCGTGTTTCACCAGAACACAAACAACGAATTGTCGAACAGTTGCAAAAACACGGTGAAATCGTTGCAATGACGGGAGACGGAGTGAATGATGCGCCTGCACTAAGAGCCGCGGATATTGGCATTGCAATGGGGATAGCAGGAACAGAAGTGACGAAGGACTCTGCTGATTTGATTTTACTAGACGATAAGTTTACGACGATCCAAAAAACAGTTGAAAGTGGACGAACCATTTATGCCAATATTAAAAACTTTATGCGTCATGAGTTGACAACAAACGTAGCAGAAGTGTTATCTTTATTAATTGGCCTGCTTTTCTTCACAAAAGGGATGGGACAAGTTCCAGCGTCAACACCGACTTTAACAGCTTTAATGATTCTTTGGGTAAATATGGTCAGTGACGCTGTTCCATCATTTTCACTAGGATATGATGTGGCAGAATCAGATATTATGAGTGAGAAACCACGTAATCCAAAAGAGTCAGTCTTAGCAAATTACACATGGTCTCGTGTGTTGATTCGAGGAACGGTAATGGGATTAATGGTATACGCAGCCTTTATCTTGGCAGCAAAAAATGGAATGAGTAGCAATCAAGCCCAAACCGTTGCCTTTTTAACCCTAGTATATGGGCAATTATGGCACGTTTTTGATGCCCGTAGCTCTAAAACATTATTTAGAAGAAATCCATTCCAAAATAAACCTTTAGTCGCAGCCGTTTTATTTGCTGGAATTAGTTCGTATCTTGTAACGATTATTCCATTTTTCAATACAGTGATGGGCACAGCACCATTATCATTAAATGTTTATCTTTTATTGCTAGTTGTTCCCGCAATTCCGACGTTCATTTTATCAGGATTAAAAGAATTGTTTGGCATTAAAATCTGGTAAAACAAAAACCATCTATTTTGAATAGATGGTTTTTTATTTAAGCTAAAATTGTTCATTGTATGAGACTAAGAATCGTTTTCATTTAGGGGTTTCTCTTCGCTTTTCTTATTTTTCGATGGTATGCTTTCACTAGGAAAGAGAACGAGTTTTGATTTAAGTTCAATTAATTTGTTAAAGGAAGAATGCGCCTATGAGAAATGATAAAAAATTGTATTTGGTATTAAGTGTGGGAATTATTGCTCTGATTTTAGAATTTTTGTTTCAGCAAAATAATCTCGCGCAAGGATTAATAACAATCGCTGGCGTGGTCATGTCAGGAGTGATGTTTGTTGGAATGGTTAAAACGTTACGTTCAGGGAGTTATGGAGTAGATATTTTAGCGATCACAGCTATTATTGCTACACTAGCAGTTGGAGAATACTGGGCAAGCTTGATTATCCTCATTATGCTGACCGGTGGGGATTCACTGGAAGATTATGCAGCTAAAAAAGCGCGGAGCGAGCTAAAATCGTTATTAGATAATTCTCCGCAAATTGCGCATAAATACGAAGGAGATCAACTTGTTGAACTTCCTGTTGAAAACGTTAAGGTAAAGGACGTTCTAGTTGTTAAACCTGGGGAAGTCGTTCCAGTTGATGGTACGGTGCTATCTGGACAATCGCTATTTGATGAAGCCTCATTAACGGGTGAGTCAAAACCTGTCAACAAACAAGCAGGAGATTTGTTAATGTCTGGTTCAATAAATGGCGACGGAGCCATTACGATGACAGTGGACAAAGTAGCAGCAGATAGCCAATTCCAACACATTGTTCGACTCGTAAAAGAATCAGAGCAACAACCTGCTCATTTTGTTCGATTAGCAGACCGATACGCCGTTCCATTTACAATTGTTGCGTATTTAATTGCTGGAATTGCGTGGTACATTTCAAAAGATCCGAAACGTTTTGCTGAAGTTTTAGTCGTAGCCTCACCATGTCCGTTGATTTTAGCAGCTCCAATTGCGATGGTTTCTGGAATGAGCCGTTCTAGTAGAAACGGAATCATTATTAAGACGGGTACAACGATTGAGAAATTAGCAACGGCTAAATCCATTGCATTTGATAAAACAGGAACGCTCACCAACGGTGTGTTATCTGTTGACCAAATTCGATCCACTGGAACGATAGCAAATGACAAGATGGTCTTGCTTGCAGCGAGCGCGGAGCAACAATCAGGCCATATTCTGGCAAAATCATTGATGACCTACGTTGGCAATCAGAATTTATTAAAAGCAAGTGGAATTGAAGAGTCCGTTGGAAATGGGGTTACAGCGGAAGTAGAAGGCCAAGAAATAAAAGTTGGGAAATTAACTTTTGTTGCACCCAATCAAACACCAGAAGGCATCAAACAAACAGCTTTATTTATTTCAGTTAACAACCAATATGCGGGTTTTATTACTTTTACAGATACCATTAGAAGTGAGGCTAAAGAAACAATTAGTCAATTGAAAGCAGAAGGTTTGACCAAACTGATGATGCTAACCGGTGATCAAAAAGATGTTGCGGTTACAATTGCCAAAGAAGTAGGGATTACAGAAGTTAAAGCAGAATGTTTACCAGGTGATAAAATTTCAGCATTGAAAGAAATACCTGATTCAGAGCGTCCAATTATAATGGTGGGAGACGGAGTCAATGACGCGCCTTCACTGACTATTGCAGATATCGGAATTGCAATGGGAGCACATGGGTCAACTGCTGCAAGTGAATCTGCTGATGTAGTTGTCCTAAAGGATGATCTAAGCAAAGTTAGTACCGTGATTCAATTATCAAAAGATACAATGAAAATTGCCAAAGAATCCGTTCTATTAGGTATTTTAATTTGCACCATTTTAATGTTGGTTGCAAGTACAGGGGTTATCCCAGCATTGCTAGGAGCAGCGTTGCAAGAAGTGGTTGATGTTGTTTCAATTTTCTCTGCACTTCGGGCACGGAAAGACCGAAAAAGAAAACGTATAAATTAACAAAACCCCATCCTTTTTATTTAGGATGGGGTTTTTAACCAGTAGATAAAATAAGTATGAGGGTTACTTTGTTTTCAATGGAATGTTATTTTTTTCAAGATACCGATAGACAGTTGATCGAGAAATTTGAGCGGTTCGAGAAATTTTAGCAATGGACATATTTGTGTTTACATACAAATCCAGAACCAATTCAATATTCTTATTAATGGGTGGACGGCCAAGTTGCTTCCCGTTATTTCGAGCAGCATTTAATCCGGAAATGACGCGCTCGCTGATTAATTCAGCTTCCATTTCAGCAAAAGCGCTCATAATAGTGAAAAAGAATCGACCCATTGACGTAGTAGTGTCAATGTTATTTTGAATACTAATAAAATGAATATTCCGCTGTTTAAACTCTTCCATCAAAATCAAGAGGTGTTTCGTACCTCGAGATAAACGATCCAACTTGAAAATAACAAACGTATCCCCTGATTGCAATTCATTAAGTACCTTGTTCAGCTCCGCTCTTTTTTCGTTCCTACCGCTTTCTGTTTCGGTATAAATACGGTCACATCCATAATGTTTCAGTGCAGCTAACTGAGAATCCAGTTGTTGATAATGTGTGCTGACGCGAGCATAACCTAGTATAGCCAAAAAAATTCCTCCTAAAAGTAATGAACTAATCCTATCATAATCGAGTTAGTTCATTATTTAAAGAAAAAAGGAAGTGTTTTTTTAAGAAATTTTCGTTGTTATAAAAAGAAAAAAATTAAAACGGAAAAATAAACGTTATTTTTTAATTCCATAGAGAATACAGCCTGATAAGTTTGCAAGTAATTGGCCTGTATTCGTTTGAGTAAAATCATCGTTATTCCCTCCGCTACTAGGATCAGGAGGCAAAACAGCCTTTGGTTGAATCGAGTAGGGAGTAAGATTAGAAATTTTTAGAGCGGATTGTTTTTTTGTAGTTTCTTTTTTTACTTTTGTTTTCTTTTTGACAGATGCTGTTTTTTTACGAGGGGCTGGATGAACAGTTTCAAGTTCTTTGTTTTGTCTGGAAGGACCTACAGTATCCGTAGATTCAGGAGGTGCTTCAACGGGGTCTACTGTGATCGCTGGATTGAGCGGGTTGACAGGCGAGCTATCGGCTAATAAAACGATAGCCGGATCATTTGGACTAGCTTTAATAGACATAGGGAAAAAGAGTCCCGAAAATAACAAGCCGCAGATAATAGAAGATTGAGTAAAATGTAAAAATTTATGGTTCATAAAATTCACCTTTCCTTATGTTTCAATTCAATAATTTTGTTTCCGAAGTATTCCCAATCAGTTGGCAAAGGCGGATTTTTCCAAATAATATAATCGCACTGGGAATGAGCGGGTTTAAAATCAGAAAGATACAGATTTGTTTGATTGGATAGACTGGGTTCAATCACGATATTTAGAAATTTAAAAGACTTGATTGAAGTGCTAATGAAATGATTATATGATTTTCCATGAGAAAAGTCGACACAAACGTATATAGGATTATTCAAAAGTGAGGCAGGTAAGTATCGAATCAAGGAAAATAAATAATCATAAAATAAAATAGTTGTTTCCTCATTCTTATTGAAATTCTTATGAATAAAAAATTCAGAAAATAAGAAAAAATCGGGATAATTTTCTTTTAAAAATTCAGGATTGGCTTGGAAATACATCATTAAATCAGAATGATTAAACTTTAAAAATTTGTAGTGAATCCGATTTAATTCCTTTTTTAACAAAGCATAGTAAGTTTCCTCTGTTTGAATATCAAAACGGTTGCCTAGCTGTTTTAAAAAAAGATCGGTTAAATCTAAAGCAGGTGTGCAACTTGATTCAATAAATTTTAGAGAAGCGGTTGTATTGATTTTTGGAATCAAATTTCCAGCAAATAAGAAGGAACATAAAAAGCTGGTTTCCAATTTTAATTGCGCTTTTGTCAGAGTTGTTGTATCTACAAAGAATTGAACAATCATTGGCTTTATCGTTAATTGAATAGCATTAAAAGGCACACTAGTTCCTTGTTTTTTCAGTGTATTTCCAAAAAAAAGTCGTTGAAACGTAATACATAAAAAGAAAGTAATTTTAATTTTCTGTGTAGAAGAGAAGGTAGTGTTGAGAAAGGCTGAAAGTTCCTTAAGAAATAATTCGGCTAGTTCAACGAGTTCTTTAGAGAATGGGTACTCTAAGCTGTTGAAAGAGTGAAAATATACCTCAAAAAGAAAGAGACGAATGTCCGATTCTAGCCCTGCAAGCTGTAAATCAGAGTCAATCGTAATACGATAATTTTTTAAAATAGTTTCCAATTCACTTCTCAATAGATACGCAGCAGAAAGGCTTAGAAATTGATTTGCTGAGAACTGTTCTAACGAGAAGTTCTTTTCTTTAAACATACCATCTAACAAGAGAAACAAGTTAGAAGCCTTTAAATAAATCCACTGTAACGAAAGAATTGAATCAGTTCCATCGGATTGAAAGGTAATTTTTTTTGAATCTAATTTGATTTGAATGCCAGTAATATGATGGTCGGCTAAGTCTTCAATAATTTGTTTAATTGATTTTTTGACAATAAAATTTGAAAAAGAGAGGGCGTCACTGACTTCTTGAATCGATGTAGTTTGTAAAGGAGTTAATTCTAAATGATGTAAGATGGCCATTCTATGTTGATATTCTTTATTTAACAAAAAATTCATGAGGATCCTCCTTATACATTATTTTATTTAATCTAGTCTATACTTTATAGGAATATAATTATCAAGTCTAGAGCTAATTTTTATGTTTTAAGTGAATTCAAACAACTATAGAATAACAGAGACATATATTTAATGCTATTTTATTTTAAAAACTAGCTTATTTAAACCCATTCAAATAAGGATTCTAAAAAATTTCCAAAAAAAATAAATTTTTTAAAATGACAGTGAAAATAGTAGATGATATAGTAATTGCAGATAGGAACAACATAAAAAAAGTGTCTCGTAAACAAATGTTTACGAGACACTTTTTTTTTGCCTTTTTCACCAATCTAAATTGGCATCAAAGCTGACTTTCACTCGTGTATGACGATTTTTTTAATAGCGTGTCGTAATCATTTGTTTACACGACTCATTTAAGGGGTGAAAGAATGCAAGTCAGGATGAACAAAAAGCAAATGAGCATATGGATTGTCGCACTATTTGTTTTAGGATTAATCGTATCCGGAATTCACTATGTAACTAAATTTAAAGAATCTGGAATTAAAGCTGAGGAATTAAATTTAACGATTTCCTCAAGCCAACAAGAATTTTATGAGAATGAAGAGTTTCAATTTGACATAACGATTGCTGATCCGTTAAGCAATCCAGTAATTTATTTAGAAGTACCACTAGAATTTGAATTAAATACAGAGCACATTCTCCAAGCCAATCAAGGAGTAATTGAAAGAATCGAACCAGTAGGAACTAGACAAAAAATTACATTGGCAAGTGAGATAAATACTCCTATTAAGCTAAATATAGCAGGGAACCTTACAAATGCAGGAGAGTTCAAGGCAACTGTAGCAGATGAAGCTGGGGCAGAAAAACAATTTCCTATCACAGTCAAAGCACATCCGTCGATAGAAACATTGAATGAACCAAAGGAGAATACAGAAGCAGAACCAGTGAGTCCAGAAGTTCCAACAAAAGAGCAACCCACTCCGAATGAGGAACTTGAGCCACCGGCTGTAGAAAATCCATTAGAAAAGACAGAAGCAGACAGTGCTATTCCTTCTTCTCAACTAGAAGCAATTCAATCCCGATTGAATTTATTGCCAAAAGATTCTCTGTTGGTAAATGAACCAGACGTCATCAAAATTCCAAAAACAAATCCACCTCAAACCATTTCAGGAGAGTATGGGCTTGTACTCACACGTTTTAAAGAAAGCACAGTTAATTACTTTATTCATGGAGTAAATAAAGGGAAACCAAGTGCGAAACAACGTATTACAAGAGCACAATCAGGCGAAGATACCTATATTTACTACACAAAAACAGGTATCTATAAAGGGCGAGTGATTGATGTTAAAGAGGTCATTGTAAACACAGCAAGTGGCGGGTCTTCATTTGGAACAGCGACACCGACTCCAGGGGGGAGCAATAATATGCTATCAGCATGGGTTGGTGGTGGTTCAAGGTATAATCCTGCGACAATCAGAGTTGAATTTTATGATTCTGAAACAGGAGAGAAGATCAAAGTTAAAGGGGTTTGGAATTTAACCGATATCGATCATGATGAATCAGCAATCATGTACTCAGACAGTATACAAGAAGTTTACGTCAGAGAAGATTCAGATGTTTTAGGTGAACGTAAGAGCAATCAGCTAACGGTTGAGTCCCCACGAAATACCAATGTCAGCGAAACGGATGAGAAACGGTGGGTCAGCGTTGCCTATGGGGAGACAGATGAACTGACTTTTGATTATTACTCATCCAGAAGTTGGAATGGATACGATGTAAAAAGTTTGGTTCCAATTGCCTTTCCTGATCCATCTAAAATTGGAACAGTAGAAAATCAAGCAACGAAACAGATTAACTATACAACCTATGTCAGCGTACCTTACAGACAAATAAAAAATTTCGAACCGCAATTAATTATTGAAGATCCTGTAATTGATGAGTTGAACATTCAAGCCTTTGATATTGTAGATACGTTAACAGGACAAAATGTAAATAGTTTGTTTACCCTTTCCCAGCAAGGAAATAACATTCGGGCTGAAGCAAAATCCACCTCCTTAAAGAAAGCTGATTTTTACAATAAAATGTATGCCTTAGAAGTGAAAGCCACCGTTAAAGAAGGGGCAGATTTGTCAAAATATCCTTATGAAAAAGGCCACCGGTTGTTGCCGAATACCAGTCAAATCATTGTAACCAATTCAGATGCCTCAGATAAAATCGTGAAAAGTAACGAAGCATTTGCAAAATTAAAAGATGAGCGACTTGAAGTCAAAGAAGAGGTAGTTCACCTTGATGGTTCCGTAGCAGATAGTGCCACACCAGGAGAGCAGTTGAAGTATCGAGGAACCGCCTTGAGTTCCTATCAATCTGAAACTGAAACAAACAACTATGCTTCATTAACCTTTACCACAACCGTTGATTCACAGCTTGAAACGATTACGAATATCACCTTAAAAGATGAGTCGGGTCAAGTGGTTGGAACAGGGTCATATGATGCAAGCACGAAGCAAATTACGGCTTCACTAACTAAGCCAGTAAGTAGAAAACAGGCTGTTTATCTAGAATACAACGGAACAGTTAAAAAAGGTGTCCCAACAGGTACCCTTGTGAAAGCAAAGACTGCCGTTGAAGGGAAATACAGCAATGGTGTCGAAATTCCGTTAAGTGTTTCAAACGAAGTGAGCACGTTGATTGAAGATTACGGTGTACTAGAAGAAAGTGTCACACATCAAGATGGCTCTGTTGCTGATTATGCGCAAGTCAATGATGTTCTTCATTACAAAATAATTTATCGCACACCCTATAAAAAAGCGGAGGTTAAATACAGTACCCTTTCAATCAATTCAGACATTACTGAAATAACAAGTTATACAAAAAATAGTAGCAATTTAGTAGCTCATACAGAGTCAGGTAAGCCTTTAGCGACTCCGACGATAACAGGAAATACCCTTTCCTTAAATGATCGTTCCGGTACAATAGCTGCTAACGAATCGATTGTTGTCGAGTTTGATGTGACGGTAGCTGCTGAAAAAGTATCTGATGGAACCCTTTTCAAAAATTCAGCAGTAGCCAATATGAACTTTTCCGATGGTTTTAAAGCAGTTGGAGTGACATCGAATACCGTGCAAACAATCATCAAAGGAGTACTAGAATTTGTTTCTGCACCAAATGAACTAAATTTCGGAGATAATTTAAAAATTTCAACTAAAGACAAATCTTACCCAATTCAAAATAAAGACGAAGGATTGATTGTTCAAGATAGCCGTGGCAAAGGAAATCAATGGTCAATGAGAGCGACTCTTCTAAAAGAGTTGACTGGTGAGTCTGGGCATCAATTAATGAACAGTTTACATTATTACAATCAAGGAAAAGAACTTGCCTTTACAATAGGAGATTCGATTCCAATTAGAGATCAAAAAACGACAGACAATCAACCTGTCGAAATTTCAAATGATTGGCAAGATATTCAAGAAGGGCCTGTTTTAAAAGTGAAGGCGGGTCAACCTTATAGTGAAAAATATACAGGTGCCATCCAATGGACACTGCAATCTGTTCCAGGAAATGAATAAGGGGGAGATAAAATGAAAAAAAGAATCGTCTTGGTTTTGTTACTTTTAGGTTGTCTCTCAACATCTTGGACAATTGTAGAAGCAGCTGAAAAACAAAGCTATGAATCAAATAGTGGAATCGGTTTTTATGGGACATATGAATATCCAGAGCCAGAAATTCCTAATCAAATTCCTCCAGCAGGAAAACCAAGCGTACCACCACCAAATCAAGGACGCTTGCCACAAACAGGAACAACTAATTCAAGTTATTTAACCTTAATAGGGCTAGTTCTTTTCACTAGTACAGTCCTATTAATAGTAATAAATAAAAACAAAAAACAGGAGGAAATTTATAATGAAATTAATTAAATATGGAACTACAGCAGCAATGGTATTAGCAAGTATTGCAGCAACTGGAGTGCAGGCTTTTGCAGCAGAAGACGATTACGTAAGAACGTATCAAAGTGGAGGGATTGTTGAATTCGTACCAGATGAAGACCCAACGGACCCAGTCGATCCAGTTGATCCAGATCCAAACAAGCCAGTAAATCCATGGGATCCAACAACACCAGATCACAAGCCAAATCCAGGGACAGACGGACCGCTAAGTATTGATTTCGCATCAAGTATCGATTTTGGTAAAAATAAAATTACCAATAAAGACGAAACGTACTATGCAAATCCACAATATTTATGGAATGAAGATATGTCAGATTTTGATCCAGCAACAGCAAGACCAAACTACGTACAAATTACAGACAAACGCGGAAATAATGGCGGTTGGTCACTAAGTGTTAAACAAGAAGGACAATTTAAAAACGATAAAACCTTAAACAAAGAATTAACAGGTTCACAAATTACCTTTACAGAAGGTGTATCAGCTTCAAATATCGAAAATGTAATCGCACCAAAAACATTTGATATGGCATTAACGCCAAATACTTCTACTAAAGTAATGACAGCTGTTAAAGGTGCCGGTGCTGGTACTTGGGTAGATCGCTTCGGTACGCTTGAAGATATGGAAGTCGAAGGAAAAACAGTTAAGAAAAACAAAGCCATCACATTAGACGTGCCAGGAACAACAGCTAAAGATGCAGTAAAATACGATACAAAATTAACTTGGACATTAACAGATGTTCCAGGAAATGAATAAAATTAACTAAACTAAAAAAAACAAATTAGAGGAGAAATGAAAAAATGAAATCATTAAAATTAGCAACCGTAGGAACTGTCTTATTCAGTACATTACTATTAAGTGGAGTGGGTCATGTTTCAGCAGCACCAGGCCCTATTCCAGCGAATCGTGACACAAACGCACAAGTAAAATTTGTTGAAGACGAATCACCAACAGATCCAACAGACCCAACAGATCCAGATCCAGAAAAACCAGTTGATCCGGTTGATCCAACGGATCCAGAAAAACCAGTTGATCCAGGTACCAACGGACCATTAAGTTTAGACTATGCATCAAGCCTAGACTTCGGTGAGCAATTAATTTCAACTAAAAACCAAACGTATTTTGCAAAACCTCAATACCTAAGAGGTGAGGATGGCAAAGCAGATTTAAAAAATCCAGTTCCAAACTACGCTCAAGTAACAGACAAACGTGGTGGTGAAAAAGGCTGGTCATTAAGTGTGAAACAAAATGGTCAATTCAAATCAGCTAAAGAAGGCAAAGAGTTAGTCGGAGCAGAAGTAACCTTTAAAAATGGTCAAGTTGCCTCTGTTTCAAATTCAAAAGCACCTAGCGTTGTCAAAACTTCTTTCTCATTGAAAAATGATGGTACAGGTGTAGCTGAAAACATTATGTCAGCAGCTACAGGTGAAGGTTTTGGTACTTGGGTATACCGTGCCGGAGATGCTGCAAGTATGGCTGAAAGTATTGAATTAAGCGTTCCAGGATCAAGTGTTAAAGATGCAGACACATATAAAACAACGTTAACTTGGACATTAACAGATACACCAGCTAACTCAAAAGAATAATAAAAAAGTTTCTATGTATAGGAATACATCTATCTGGTGTATTCCTATGCCTATTTTTTCATTTATAGTAGGAGGAAGAAAAATATGTTGAACGTCAAAAAAAAATTAGTGATTGGGTTAATCTTTCTTCTAAGTTTAGTAAGTATAATCCCACAAGCAAACGCCTCGCAATTAAAATTTAGCGTGGAGCCTGTTATTCCAGAAAATCAAAAAGACACGTCTCACAGTTACTTTGATTTAACAATGAAGCCATCAGAAAAACAAACATTAAACATTCACATGCGTAATGACACAGACAATGAAGTGACAGTATTGCCTAGTGTACATGCAGCAACAACCAATATCAACGGAGTAGTCGAATATGGCGAATCCAATACAAAATTAGATAAAACAAGCAAGTACAATATAGAAGAAATTGTAAAACCAGCCGTAGATGAAGTAAAAATTCCTGCAAATGGCTCTACAGATTTAGAATTAATGATTGAAATGCCAAAAGACGGATTTGATGGAATTCTAGCAGGCGGCATTACTCTAAAAGAAAAAGAAGACACAGCAGAAACTAAAAAAGAAAAAACACAACAAGGCTTAGCGATTGAAAATAAATATGCCTATGTAGTAGCCGTCGTATTGCAAGAAACAGACGTTAAAATTGACTCAGAATTAAAATTAAACAAGGTTGAGCCTAACCAAGTCAATGCCCGTAACGTTATCAATGCAACCTTACAAAATACACAAGCTAAATATATGAACCAACTGTCAGTAGATACCAAAATTACTAAAAAAGGAGAAAGCGATGTTCTGTATTCTTCTAAAAAAGAAGAAATGCAAATGGCTCCAAATACATCATTTGCCTATCCAGTTTCGTTGAATGGTGAAAAGCTCAAAGCAGGAGACTACACCCTATCCATGACTGCAAAATCAATGGGGGAAACATGGAAGTTTAAAAAAGACTTTACAATCAAAGCAGATGTTGCGAAAGCCTTCAATGAAAAAGATGTCACTGTTAAAAAAGAGTACACTTGGATTTACATTCTAATTGGCATTTTACTAATTTTACTAGCGTTGCTATTAATTTGGTTTATTATTCGAAAGAAAAAGAAAGAAAAGGAAAAGAAAGAAGCGCAAAAAAGAAGAAAAGCCAACCGAAAAAAACGTGCTAAAAAAGTGAACTTAGAAGAAGACAACAATTAAAACGTTAGTTTGCATAATGGATTAAAGAGGAGGATAAAACCATGAGAATCGAAAAAAATTGGGACGATTGCTTTGTTTATGCAATAAGCTTAGAAATTCCGGCTAGTTCTTATCGGAAGAAGTGGTTTACGAATCGAACAATTGTGCTTAAAAAAGAATTGGATTTTTCTGAAATGAAAGCCTTCATCAAACAGACCTTTGGCCCTGAAGTCACCTTGTTAAACGTAGATTTATGGGATGAAGGCCTCTTAATAAAAGAACGATAAGTTACACATGGAACAATACGGATTTAATAAGTTGAATGGGTCTAAAAAAATTTTTTTAGACCCATTCAATATTAAATTAAGAGAAGAAATGTAAGGTTGTGGAATTAATTAAATATCTCTATATTTAAAAGAAACAATTGAAATACATAAAAATACAGATATATAAATAGTGATAATTGATAAACACGTTAAAATCGAATAATTATTTTGTTGTATCAAAGTAGTTCCCCCTTGATAGTTAGTCAAGTCGACAATAGCGGGTAATAAAAATTGTAAAATCTTTGGATGGACACTAATTAAACCCATGATTTGTGTACCAAGCAAAGCAAATAATAAACTGACACTCAAACTTAACATCACGGATCTAAATACACTGGCCAACATAAAAGTGAATGTAATATATACAAAATAATAAACGAGGGACAATAAAATATTTTTGAACATGAATGCTAACGTACTACTAGAAATTATTTCACCATAGAGGGAGGTAAAATGAGTAGTTGAAGAAGGAGACATAAAAGCAAAAGAGAGAAGACCATTAACAACTAAAACTGCAAATAAAAATAAAAACGAAACGAGTAAAACAGTCAAATAATTTCCGATGATTAATTTTACTCTAGTATAAGGACTCATTAGCATAAATTTAATGGTTCCAGTTTCAAACTCTTTAGCAAGGTTTACCGAAAAAAGAATAGTAAATACGACTAAAATTAAACCCAATCCTTTTAAAGACAGAACAGAGCTGAGATAACCTTGAATCGTTTCTTCTGTGGCAGGTTTCACCTGTTCGTTTAAATAGGCATTATTTTCTTGCCACTCTTGAATCAGATAATTTTCTGTTACAGAATTTTTTAATGTAAGAGGTGTCTGATTTAACTGTAGTTCTATGTCTTTATTCCGTTTTGCTAAATCAGCTTGCCAGTTTGAATTTTTTTGAATGGCGCTTATCATGAATAGAGAGAGAAGAGTAGCTATTAATAAAGATGTTTTCCATAAATTGGATTTGAAAAATTTATAGTTTTCGGCTGAAATATAGGCAAATAAATGATTCATTTTTCAGACTCCTTAGTAATAATAGAATGAAATGTTTTCTGTAAAGATTCTTTAGCTTCTTCCATGCTAATTATTTCAATGTTGTGATTTTTTAATAAAATTAAAATATCTGTAAATTGTGACACAACTAAGTGTTCTAAAATGAGTTGTTGATTGTTTCGTTTTAATCTAATAGTAGGATTGTTTTTTTCGATTAAATTCTTAGCAGTAAGGTTATCTGAAGTAATGAGACACATTTTTAATCCACATCTCGTCTGCGAGTGAAGATAGTCATCTTTAATGATTTCGCCATGATTCATAAAAATAATTCGATCACAGATGATTTCTAATTCACTAAGGGTATGACTCGAAATAAAAACGGTAGAGCCGGCATTCTTTGTGGTTAATAAAATATCTTTTAATTCATCGACACCTTGAGGATCCAGACCATTGAAAGGTTCATCCAAGATTAGCAACTGAGGTTGGTTCATAATAGCTTGAGCAATACCAAGACGTTGTCTCATTCCTAACGAATAAGTTCTTACTTTTGACTGTATGTTATTCTCTAGTCCAACCAACTTAACAGCTTGTAGAATTTTATTTTTGTTAATATTCCTTAACTTTCCATAATAGCTTAAGCATTGAAAGCCTGTCATACTAGGATAAAATATAGGAACCTCAATAATTGCGCCTACTTGACTAATAAAATCTAAAAAATTTTTTTTAATATCAAAATCATTTAATCTTATTGACCCAGTACTGCTACTAGAAAGACCAACCATTAATTTCATTAAAGTCGTTTTCCCAGCCCCATTTGGACCTACTAATCCTACAATTTCATTTTCGCGGAGTTTAAACTGAATATTTTTTAAAATATCTTTTTTTTGAATAGACTTACTTACATTTTCACATATTAAAATAATAAAGACCTCACTCTCTTTTTATTCTTTTTCGAAAAATAGTGATACTTAGAAGCAGAAAAAAGCCAATGATTATTAAGCGGATTTGATAAAGCATTTCCCATAAATTTGAACTTTTTGCATATGCTACTATAATTAGTTTACTTAACCAAATGATTTGAGATGAAACTAGAGCAAATATCAGTATCAAGGAAATCAACAGATACAAATTAATAAAAAGATTAGATTTTTTCAGTTTTTTACTTTTGAATATATCTAACATTTTTTTTCGCAAGTTCACTTCTTTAAAAATAGTACTCATTATAAAATATCCATCTAACGGTAAGAAAGGTGATAGGTTGATGATAATCAAAGTGATATTACAAGCGGCAATTAATAGAAAAATAGAAAAGTTAAAGAAGAAATAACCCCATAATGCTACAGAGACCATCAAACTATTTATAAACATCCCTGCCCCCCAGACTGCAATTCTTTTTTTTGGAGAAAGAGTGTACAGACCAGGTATTTTTAGGTAGACAACAAGAGAAGTGTATAGATAAAGAGCGATAGTCATTGTTGAAGGGACTAAGGAAAATTTAGTAGCTACTGCTGCATGCGAAAGTTCATGTATGAATATGGATACAATTGAAATAGTGAGATAACATAATATATTAGAAGAGGGTTCTCCAGATTGAATCAATTAATATTTTCATATCTTTATTTATTTTAAATGAACGTAAAGATTTTGGGAAAAATGCAATAAATTCATCGCCTTCTTGAAAAATTTCTATCATAAATACATCCTCCGTTTCTTAGGTAATAGAAAAATAGAGAAAGGATTTCCTTTCTCTACAAAATGCCTAGTTACACCAAATATCGAACGAACCGCCTTTACAAGCAATTCCCCAAGATGGATTTAAAGAATCTTCTAATAGTTCAAAGTCTTCTTTTTGAGCATGCATGTTGATTTCTTTCATTTTAAACTTTTCCATATCAGCTCCTCCTTAAAGTGATGTAATACTCAACAAATTTTGTTAAGCGCATGTTATTTTTATCTAAAATACAACCGTTATGTTAAGTGGTTAAAATATACCATATTATATAAACTATAGTCAATAGGTGTTTTTTATTATTATTCATAAAAATTATAATCCGTTTCGTTGGTTTTTGAATCTTCTGCATTTATTAATTAGATGTTTAATATAAATTGAAGATTGACAACCTTCACCAACATTCTGTATAATTGAGAAAAGTTCTCAATTAGAAAGAGGTAACTAGATGTTTATTGTGACGAATACAATTCAAACTGAAAAAGATGCAACGGATAAAGTGATTGAAAAATTCATGGGTCACGGGAAAGTAAGTACCCAGGGCGTAAAAGGGTTTCTAGGTTTGGAATTATTGCAAACTAGAACAACGGGAGAATTTGATGAACTAGTTGTATTAAGCCGTTGGGAAACAGAATCAGATCAAAAAGAATGGGTGAAGTCAGAAGCTTTCAAAAAGGCTCATGGTCGAACAGAAGAAACGCGTCATGAAAAACCAAAAAATATCGGCATTATTAGCAATGAAATCAAAGAGTACGATCAAAAATTTGCTCAATAATCCCTTAGTTAAATAGACGTTAGAGATACAATGATTGTATAAAGCAGTCATTGTATTTTTTTTGCCCGCGACTCTACTTAGAATTAATTAATGCAATAACGGGCAGAAAAGCTTATAATCAAGAGAGTAGACTAAATGCAGTGGAGGAAGTTATGAATAAAAATGATATATTAGTGCGATTAAGATATGCGTTAGATCTTAAAGATCAAGAGATGGTTGATATTTTTAAGCTAGGTGATTTAGATGTTACAAAAGAAGCAGTCCAAAAAATGCTAGCAAAAATCAAAACGCCCACAACAAACAGCGAAGAAACAGAAGAATTTGCTGACAATGAATACGAACTAGCTTGCGATAATCAAACATTGGAATCTTTTTTAAATGGTCTGATTGTTTTAAAAAGAGGGAAACAAGAACCAAAACCCGGAGCGCCTAAAAAACAAGAATTTATGATTAAAGATCAACGTAGTGTAAATAATGTGCTCTTTAAAAAATTGAAAATTGCACTTTCTCTAACGAGTGATGATATCCTTGATATTTTAGATGAAGCAGGCGTTTATCTTTCAAATAGTGAATTAAGTGCGGTGCTTAGAAAAGAAGGACACCGCAACTATAAAGAATGCGGCGACCGTTACGCACGTAATTTCTTAAAGGGTTTGACGATGCGATATCGCGCTTAAACACATTCTATAAAAGGGGGAACTGACGTTGAAAAAACCCACACGTATCTCTTTAGCTAAACAAATTACAACCGAAATTGAAAGTCAAATTGAGAGCGGACGTTGGCCAGTTGGATCAAAAATTCCACCGGAATCCCATTTGGCAGAGCAATTTGGTGTAAGTCGTAATACAATGCGGGAAGCTTTACAATCTCTTACTCAATCAGGGGTACTTGCTTCAAAACCCGGAGATGGCACGTATGTAATGACGGCAGGAAAATTTGAAGCCAATATGTACACACGTTTAGAAAAAGCAGAAACAAAAGAAATTGCAGAAGCGCGACATTTTTTAGAGAAAGACTTGGCCGTTTTGGCTGCTAAAAATCGAAGTGAAGCAGATGTTGAACAAATAGCTGCTGCATTGAAGAAGCGTAATGAAAAAAAAGCAACCCTTGAAGAAGAAGCAAAAAGTGATATTGAATTTCATGTGGAGATTGCAAAAGCCGCACATAATGGTGTGATGTATGAATTGTATCGCTATATGTCCAACTATATTTATGAACTGATTTTAGAAAAAATGTATCAAGATTTAGAAAAAGACTCTCCAGACTCAGAAAAATTGCATCAAGATCTTTTTCTGGCAATTAAAAACCAAGACTCAATTGAAGCTGAAAAAATTGCCTCTTGTATCAGTCACTTTTAACAATTAAAAATCAAAGCTGTTGAATGGTCGCTATCGAAAATTCAATCGCTTTTTTTTTACCCTTGACAAAGTGAAGCAATTCGTGTTAATGTCATATTGTTCAAATGTCCTACATTTAAAAAGGAGCACTTTATGAAAACGATAACGACAACCCGAAAAGGTTTTTTCTTAGGCCTTGGAATTTTATTCATTGCAACAATTTTGAGAGCGCCAATTACGTCAGTAGCACCATTAATCGGAACAATCAGTAGCGATTTAGGTCTGAATTCAGCTGCTGCAGGGATGATTTCAACCACTCCATTACTAGCTTTTGCTCTTTGTTCGATTTTAGCTCCAATTAGTGAGCGGAAAATAGGCATTGAAAAAGTGTTATTTTTGTCACTGATTGGTTTATCAATTGGCATTTTCCTTCGCTCATTTTCAGGATCTTTCTTCTTATACTTTGGAACGATTTTGATTGGCATTTCGATTGCCCATTGTAACGTGTTGATTCCAAGTCTAATTAAAAGAGACTTTCCAGAAAAAGTTGGATTAATAACAGGAATTTACTCTGTTACGATGAATGTTTGCGGTGCACTAGCGTCAGGAATCAGCTTGCCACTAGCGACGAAATGGCATTTAGGTTGGCAAGGATCTTTGAGGATTTGGCTTGTTTTAAGTCTGTTAGCTTTGATTTTTTGGATGCCACAAGTTCACTCTACAACGAAAATGAATCTATCGCTATCTACCACAAAACAAAAAAGTCTTATGAAATCGTCATTGGCTTGGAAAATTAGTTTATTTATGGGCATTCAATCTTTGATTTTTTACACGTTAATTGCATGGATGCCACAGCTGTTTTTGCAAAAAAATATCGATGGTGAGCTAACAGGGTGGCTCTTAACCGTGTTGCAATTATTTTTAGTTCCAGCTACTTTTTTAGTTTCAATTATAGCCGGCAGATTAGCGGAACAAACGATTCTCGTTTGGATTGGTGCAGGGACTATTTTTATAGGATTAGTAGGAATTATGGTGACTATGAGTTTACCAATTATTGTCATTTCTGTTATTTTATTAGGTGTTGGCGGAGGCTGTTGTTTTAGCTTATCAATGATGTTTTTTAGTTTACGTTCTAAAAGTTCAGCTGAAGCTTCTCAAATCTCTGGGATGGCTCAATCTGTAGGGTATTTACTAGCTGCAAGTGGACCACTACTATTTGGTTTATTACATGATGTAAGTCATTCATGGAACAGTTCGTTACTTGTTTTATTAGCATTATCGTTGGTTTTACTTTATGTCGGTCTAGGTGCTTCGAAAAAAAGTTATCTTTAATTAAGCTATTCTGAGTTTAAAAACTCAGAATATTTTTTTTTGTTAAAAAGTGTATTATTGCACAAACTATTTAGTTAGATAGATGTATAGAATGAACGCATAAAGCTATTTGTTATTGAATTAAACCGCTGAACCTGTTATAATGTTATTGAATGTTTTGTTCGTTAATTCACAATCTTTTTATAGAAGAAACGACACAAATTATAAATAAAATTTGGAGGTAAAGCATGAAAAAGAAATTGGTTACGTTGTTGATTATGATGTGTGGTCTAGTTATCGTTTTAGCTGGCTGTGGAGGAAAAGAAAAAGAAGTTAGCAAGAAAGATTCTTCAAAAGAAAAAGCAGAAACTTCAGAAGCAACAACAGGTGCATCTGAAACGAGTTATACGGCACTGGATAAACTAAAAGACAGTTATGATATCGTGATTGTCGGTTCTGGTGGAGCAGGAATGTCTGCAGCCTTAGAAGCAAAAGAAAAAGGAATGAATCCTGTTATTCTTGAAAAAATGCCAATTGCTGGTGGAAATACAATGAAATCATCATCAGGCATGAATGCATCTGAAACAAAATTCCAAAAAGAACAAGGTATTGAAGACAATAATGACCTGTTCTATGAAGAAACATTAGCTGGTGGACATGGCACAAATGATAAAGAATTATTGCGCTACTTTGTTGATCATTCTGGTGAAGCAATTGATTGGTTAGATTCAATTGGAATTCGTTTAAACAATATTACGATTACAGGTGGAATGAAAGAAAAACGTACCCATCGACCAGAAGATGGTTCTGCAGTAGGACAATATTTAGTGAACGGTCTTGTTAAAAATGTGCAAAAACAAGAAATTCCATTATTTGTAAATGCCGACGTTACAAACATCACTGAAAAAGATGGAAAAGTAAACGGCGTGGAAGTCACATTTGATGGAAAAGAAAAGAAAACCATCAAAGCAGATGCTGTTGTTGTGACAACAGGTGGTTTTGGAGCAAACATGGAAATGATTTCAGAAACCAACCCAGAATTGAAAGATTACGTTACAACCAATCAAAAAGGCAGTACGGGTGATGGAATCAAGATGATTCAAAAATTGGGTGGCGTCACAGTCGATATGAACGAAATTCAAATTCACCCGACAGTTCAACAAGAGAAATCGTATTTAATTGGTGAAGTAGTTCGTGGCGAAGGCGGTATTTTAGTTTCGTCAGATGGCCAACGATTTGTTAACGAATTAGATACACGCGATAAAGTATCACAAGCAATTAACCAAACACCTGATAAATATGCTTACTTGGTTTTTGATGCAGGTGTTGCAGAACGAGCTAAGGCAGTTGAACAATACAAACAACAAGGGTTTGTAAAAGAAGGCAAAACCCTTGCTGATTTAGCAAAAGAAATCAATGTTCCAAGTGAAAAATTAGAATCAACAATGACCAAATGGAATGAAGATGTGGCTACCAAAACAGACTCAATGTATGGTCGTACTACAGGAATGGATCACGATCTTTCAAAAGGACCATTCTATGCTATAAAAATTGCACCAGGCATTCACTATACAATGGGTGGTGTGAAAATTAATCCAAATACAGAAGTGTTAACACAAGAAGGAACACCAATTAAAGGATTATATGCAGCTGGCGAACTAGTTGGCGGTTTACATGGTCAAAATCGAATTGGCGGAAATTCAGTTGCCGAAATTATTATTTTCGGACGTCAAGCTGGCGAACAATCAGCAGCATTTGTAAATACGAATAACTAAAAAAAGTGTTTGGCTAGTTCATTAGCCAAACACTTTTTTTTAGTTGTTTTTTAACGAGCGTTCCATTTCAAGACGTTGAATTTTCATTGTTGCTGTTCTTGGTAGGTCCTCATACTTCATAATGATGGGTTCGTTAATATGTGGCAAATCAGAGACGTTTTTCCACCATTGCTCCCAATCCATTTCCTTGTCTTCATTAACAGCTAAAATCGGTTGAGGACTGCCGTCAACACCACGGATTAAGACAACTTCATCTAAGAAAGGCATAGCGTCTAGCAGTTTATCTTCGATTGCTAGCGAGCTTTCAATTGTGGCAATTAGATCAACTTGACGATCATGAAGGGACAAGCGACCTAAACGATCTTTAGAGCCATAATCCCCGCTGTCCCACCATTTTCCGTAAACATTTTCTTTAAAACGAGCATCTTCCTTATAATAGGTTAAGGCGCGTCCTTTTGAAAACATTTGGATATTTCCACTAACGTTAGCACCAACTTGATTGCCTTCTTGATCCACAATTCTTACTTTTGTTAAACCAGGCATGCCGATTCCCATATCACGAGCATCGGTTTTTTTAAGAGATTTTTTAGTATTTGCTCGCATAATCATTGGGCCGCATTCACTTTGTCCGTAGACTTGCAGGAAGACAGGTGATTTTGAGTTAGAACACCGCAAGAAAGTTGCCATAGTTTCTTTGTTAATCGCATCAAAAGTTGAATGATAAAACTTAATACTAGCGAATACTTCTGGTTGTTCTCTTGCTAAAGAAGCCCATTGAACAAAATGATTTGGATGTGTTTCTAAAATTCTAGGTTGATAGGCTGTTAAAATACGACTAACGTTTTCTTTAGCTGGATTTGCAATTGGCAATAAAGGAAACCCTTTTGCCATCAAAGAAGAGATGCCTATATTAAAACGAGAGTGAACTGGCGAAATATGGAAAGCGACCAACTCTTTTTTACGAATCATGCTGAAAATGTTTTTTTGCCATTTTGTGCGCCAACCCATAGAATTTGCTGAATGGGCAATTAATTTTGGAACCCCAGTGGTACCTGAGGTATGCGTCATATAGGAAATTTCATCCTTTTCTAGTTCCTCTTGCGGGCATTGCGGAGCATGAGCGTTCAGGATTAGTTGTTCAACCTCAATGAGTTTAGCATCTGGCAAGTTGTTTAAGCTGTTGCTTTTGTGATTAGTTTCACTATCGAATAAAAGCCAAGGCTGATCTAAGCGGTTCACAAAGATATCGATTGTTTCAGCAGGTAAATGTGGGGAGACCATAACAGGAACTGCACCAAGATAAGAGATTGCTACAGCAAGTAGGTAAGTATCAAATTTAGCAGATTTGTAAACAATGATTTTATCTGCTTTTTTAACACCCAATTGATGCAATTGTGCTGCTCGCTCGATGATGGCATTTCTGCACCCTAAGTATGTCGTTTCTAATTGCAACTCTGGAAAAGCAATTAAAGGTTCATCAAAGTAGATTGATTTGTTTGGGAACTTTTCAGCCGCCTTTGCAAAATTGGTGTACAAGTTCAGTGGTTCGTATTTATTCATCATTAAAAGTTAATACACTCCTTTTATAGTTAGATGGTGTTATTATATCACGTCATTAAGGAATGTCTATTGATTCTGGAATAAGACTAAAAAAAATAGACATAATCACGTCATTTTTTAATTTTAATGGCAGGTAGTTACTAAATTTTAGTTATTTAAACAAAAGACTATACTTTATATATAAAGAGTGATACAATTCTTTTTGTAATCGATTTCAACGAAATTGGTCTAGCTATCAAAACCGTAGGGGCCTCTACTTTGATACTAAGGCTAACTATGAAAAGAGGAACTAAGATGAATGGTTTTATTGATAAATTAGGAGAAAAAATTATGCCGGTTGCTGCTAAGTTAGGCGAGAATCGCTATTTAACAGTTTTACGAGATGCGTTTATGTTATCATTTCCAATTACAATGTTTGGTTCAATTGTGGTCGTTTTAAATAACTTGCCTTTTTTTAATGATGCAACAAAAGGGACGCTGAATCATTTATTTAGCAATGGTCAAAGCGCGACAATGGGAATTATGTCCATTTTCGTTACATTTGGAATTGGGTATTATTTGAGCAAGTACTACAAAGTAGAAGCCATATTTGGTGGCGCAGTTGCCTTGTCGTCCTTTTTAATTTTAACGCCGTTTTTTTTAATTCTTGAAAACGGAGAACAAGTAGAAGGCGTATTAGCCTTAGATCGACTAGGCGCCAAAGGGATGTTTATTGGCATGATTGCAGCCTTTATTGCTACTGAAATTTATACAAAATTTGTCAGAAAAGGCTTAGTTATAAAAATGCCAGATGGCGTTCCGCCAGCAGTAGCCAAATCTTTTGCAGCAATGATTCCTGCTATTTTAACTTTAACTATTTTCTTATTACTTAATGCAGGTGTGATTGGTCTATTTAATACGAATTTACATGATGTTGTTTATGAAGTGATTCAAAAACCATTAGTTGGTTTAGGCAGTGGATTGCCAGCAACCTTAATTGCCTTGTTTTTTGTTCAATTTTTGTGGTTTTTCGGTTTGCATGGTCAAATTTTAGTGAACTCAGTGATGGATCCGATTTGGAATACATTGATGTTGGATAATTTAGAGGCTTATAAAGCAGGGTTGCCATTGCCCCATATCATTACAAAACCTTTTATGGAAATCTTTACTGTAGGTATGGGTGGTTCTGGGATGACGCTTATTGTAGTTATTTTAATGGCCTTTGCGATGAAGAGCCGTCAACTGAAAGATGTCGGACGCTTAGCACTTGGCCCAGGTCTCTTTAATGTGAACGAACCTGTTATTTTTGGGATGCCAATTGTGTTGAACGCGGCTATCTTTATTCCTTGGCTAATTGCGCCG
Organism: Carnobacterium divergens; assembly: GCF_900258435.1. Taxonomy (NCBI): domain Bacteria; kingdom Bacillati; phylum Bacillota; class Bacilli; order Lactobacillales; family Carnobacteriaceae; genus Carnobacterium; species Carnobacterium divergens. The sequence continues at coordinate 420,868 of NZ_LT992558.1, forward strand.
TTAATCGTTACTACATTTAACTATTTAGTAATGGCAGCAGGAATTGTTCCAGCACCAACAGGAGTCTCTGTTCCTTGGACTGTTCCAATAGTAATCAATGGGATTTTAGCCACCAACTCGATTTTAGGCGGCATCTTACAGTTAGTAGATATTGTGATTGTGGGAATGATTTGGTTTCCATTCTTAAAATTAGTAGACCGAACCAATCTAAAAGAAGTTGATTTTACTAAGTAAAAACGAGTGAACCAAAAAACAGTACAACAGCCTTGAGGTTGTTGTACTGTTTTTTTATTTAAAAAAGAGAACATAGTATAGGAGCGATTATCCTTAAAACGAGAATTATTAGGTATACTTTTCATTACATATAATAAACAGTTTTTTAAAAATTAGTCGTTTTTTATTATTTTTTCTAAAAATTAGTAGAAGGGGCTATGGTATATTCAGTGTATCCAATAACACATCATTTGGAAATTAAAAAAGAAAGGAGAAAAATATGATACCTAAAAAAAGTCAATGGTTAAGTATTTGGTTCATTATTTTTAGCTGTTTTATAATTATTGGATTTAATTTAAATAACAATGATGATCAAAATGGTATTCTAGCGGAACAAAATGACATAGAGCCGTCACTCATTCAGCTGACAGCAACCCCATTTCAGAAAACAAATCAAATTTTTCCGGTCCAACTTACCTTTGGAACAACAGTTAAGGAAGAAATTAAATTAAAAATTCCAGATGGCTTAGAATATCAACCATCAACTGAGAATCAACAGGCGTACAACCCTGTAGTGAAATTTGATTATGCAACTCGCGAAGTGACGATTGTCCCCGTGATTGAAGATGAGACAAACCCAAGTACTTCACAGATGGTTGTGCTTAATTTTAAATCAGTAGAAGCAAATAGTTATTCTTTGCAAGCTTTAATGACGAGCCAACAGCAAGAAATTGTTTCAAACAGCTTACAAATAATCGTTGAAAAGGAAGAACAAAGCTCAGATGAATCGACTATTGAAAAAGAAGACGATCCAGAAGAAATAGTTCCCCCACCAGCGGACACCAAAACAGCTGATTCAGATGAATCCTCTGACTTAATGAATCAATTTGACTTGAATCTAAGCGCACGCTCGGTATCTAACGCCCGTTCGATTGAAACCAACAAACCAGAAGACCGTTTGATTATTAAAGAAAAATTTCGTGATCCAATTGGTTCAGGAGCTAAATTTATTGACCCAACAATTCTTCAGATGAGTGATGCAAAATCTCAATTAGGAAGTATTTGGTCAAAAAATAAATTGAATTTAAACAAAAATTTCGCGCTGAAATCTTATGTCTATTTAGGCGACTCACAAGCTAGTGCAGCAGATGGAATTACGTTTACTTTGCAAAATGACGAGCGAATGGAAACCAATCCGAATAGCGTAATTGGAAGCGGCGGGATGGGCTTAGGTGCTTACAGTTCAGCTTCAGGAAAACCTTATGTCCATCGCGGTTTATCGATTGAATTTGATACCTACTATAATAATGGTTCTTCCAATAGAATGGACCGAGAAGTTGATAAAAATGGTGGTCGGGGACATGTGGCTGTGGTAAAACCTAAGACCAATAATAATAATTACACAGGAGAACACTCACACATTCAGTACCCTACAGATTATTTATCAAATGGAACCTGGCGTTCTTTTATTGTGACTTGGGATAGTAAAACGAATCAATTAAGTTATCAATTAGAAGGTTTAGATAAAGTGACATTTGCAATCAACCCTCAAACTGAGTTTGGCGGAGATTCGGTGTACTGGGGATTCACCTCTTCAACAGGTAGTTCTTATGCACAAAATGCAATTGCCATTTCAGAATTGCCACAAGAAATTGACGCTACTCAAGAAGTGACAATCAAAAACAACACGTCTAACACAACTGCAACAACTGAGCAAGAAGCAAATGCAGGAGATGTAATTGAATATCATATCAAAAATAGTTACCTATCGGAAGAAGATTGGATTGCAGATTGGACAAACGTTGTTTCAACAGGAACATTGCCTGAAGGAGTTACGTATCAGCAGGGATCTAGTACGATTAATGGAGTCCCAATTGCTGATAATGCACTAACAATTAACGGTTCGACAATCTCATTTCCAAAAACAACTTTTACCAAGACTCAACGTCATCAAGAAATTGTTTTTAGGGTTCAAGTAAATCAAGATGTGAAAGGACCCCAAGACCTCACTTCAACCTTTAAAGCAAAAGGGGACAATTACATTGCAGAAGGAAATCCAGTGATTATCCATCTTTTAGAACAACCAACTGGAGAAGTTGTGGTGCAGTATCTAAATGAAAACAATCAAAAAATTATCGAAGACATCCATTTAAAAGGCTACAGTGGAGATGACTACCAAGCGGAACGAAAAGAATTTCCAGATTATTTATTGGTAGGAATTCCAGAAAATGAAAAGGGTATTTTTCGTGACGGAGAAATTACAAATGTTATTTACAAGTATAAAACAAGAGCATTAGAATTTATTTCTGCCCCCATTAAAATTGATTTTGGTGAGGATTTGACCATTTCATCAAAAACAAAAACGTATCCTTTAACAGCAATGGATGGCAAATTAACGGTTCAAGATACACGAGCAGATAAAAAGAGCTGGACTATTACAGCTAAGATGAAGAAAGTCTTAACAAGTACAGAGAATCAAGTACTGCCAAATGCTGTGCAATATACAAAGCAGGGACAAACCTCCATTATAAATTCTGCTGCGACCGTTATTTTTGAAACAACTAGTCCAGATGACAATGCAGTCGATGTTTCAGATAATTGGATACCGAATGGGGATGGGTTATCTTTGAAAATACATCCAGGTGAAGCATACCCGGAAGCATACAGTGGTACCATCAATTGGATGTTACAAAATACACCGGCAAATCAATAGGGAGGAATTAGATGAAAAGGCAAGCACAAGCGATACTTTTAATAATTGTTCTACTCACTAGTTTCTGTTCTATTGAAGTGGCTTTTGCAGAGTCGACTACCCAACAACCTTATACCTCGAATGGCGAAATTGGATTTTATGGTGAGTATGAATATCCAGGGGAAGAAAAACCGTCTGGTATATTACCCAGTACGAAGCCACCAACTGGTCAAGGCGGGTCAGGTTTAGACAATCGATTGCCACAAACTGGTGAAAATAATCAAAAATCACCGATTTTATTCGGTAGTCTTATGCTACTAAGTAGTTATTTAGCGATAAAAAAATTCAGAAAATAAGAACGAATACTTTGGAGGAAACTAAAAATGAAATTAACAACATTAATGACCACATCAGCTTTACTATTAGCATCAATCGGAGGAACAACAGCTTTAGCAGCTGATGGCGATCACGGCGGCGTATACGAATCTAACGGACTAGTGGAATTTATTCCTAATGATGAGCCAACGAACCCAGTTGATCCAACCGATCCAACGAACCCAGTTGATCCAATCGATCCAACCGATCCAGAAGGTCCTAATCCAGGAACAAGTGGTCCATTGAGTATCGACTATGCGTCAAGCTTAACTTTTGGTAAAAATAAAATCACGAATAAGGACGAAACCTATTTTGCAGATGCTCAAAAATTAAAAGATGGAACCGTTAGACCAAACTATGTTCAAGTTTCAGATAATCGCGGAACAAATGGCGGTTGGACATTAACTGTGAAGCAAGAAGGTCAATTTTCAAATCAAGCTACTCAAAATAAAGTTTTAACAGGTTCTGTTTTAACATTAGTTGACGGTGTAGCTGTAAGTAATGTAACAGACGTAACTGCCCCAATTACTTCAGCAATCACGTTAGACCCAACAGGAGCAGCATCTCCAGTAATGAACGCAGCAGCAAAAACAGGTGCTGGAACATGGGTAGATCGTTTTGGAACAACGGAAGAAATGACGATTAATGGCGAAGCTGTTCAAAAAAACAAAGCAATCACATTAGAAGTTCCAGGAGCAACACCAAAAGATGCTGTTAAATATAACACTAAATTAACCTGGACGTTAGCAGATATTCCAGAAAACGGATCAGAAACACCAGCAGAACCAACAAAATAATTAATCCATCGGAGGAAATGAAAAAATGAAAAAAACAACACTTATCACCACGTCGGCACTAGCACTAGCAACATTAGTAGGAACATCAGTAACCGCTTTAGCAGCACCAGGAGAGATTCCAGCAAACTATGATTCAAACGCTGTTGTAAAATTCGTTCCAGATGACACTATTACTCCGCCAGTTGATCCAACAGATCCAACAAATCCAGTAGAGCCAATTGATCCAACAGATCCAGAAGGCCCAAATCCAGGGACAAACGGACCATTAAGTATTGATTTTGCTTCTTCTTTCTACTTTGGAGAAAATAAAATTACAAGTAAAGATATGATTTATAATGCCGCGCCTCAAGAACTAAAAGACGGATCAACTCGTCCAAATTATGCACAAGTAACTGATAACCGTGGTGGAGCAAAAGGATGGAAATTACAAGTAAAACAAAATGGTCAATTTAAAACCACTAAAGGCGAAGAATTAACAGGAGCAATGATGTCATTTACAAATGGTCAATCAGCTTCAGAATCAACTTCACCAGTTCCTTCAATCGTAAAAGGATCCTTTGATTTAACTACTAATGGTAACGGAGCCGTTGAAGATATTATGGCTGCAAAAGTAGGCGAAGGTGCTGGGACATGGGTCTATCGTTTTGGGGATGATGCAACAAAAGCAGAGAGTGTTACTCTTTTTGTACCAGGTAAAACAACCAAAATGGCAGATACGTATTCAACAAAACTAACATGGACGTTGACAGACGTTCCTGATGATAGTGAAACACCAGAATCATAAAAAAGAGGGAACAGCATCAATGAAAATTGATGCTGTTCCATTATTGAAATGCTTAACAAAGGAGACCAATATGATAAAACGTAAACAATTACTAACAGTACTTATAATCGCTTTGACTATTCCATTTTTACATCTAACAACAGTCTCAGCATCCGAGTTGAATTTTGCGGTAGAACCGCTTATTCCAGAAAACCAACGAGATAAAACTAAAACCTATTTTGATTTATTAGTGAAGCCAGATAGCGAACAAACGATTGAAATCAACTTGCGAAATGATACAGAAAATGAAGTCATCGTTGAACCTAAAGTACATTCTGCTACTACTAATTTAAATGGAGTGGTTGAATATGGCCCCGTTGAAACTAAGAGAGACTCGACGTTAAAACATGATTTAAACGAAGTCGTTTCAGTCGAAAAAGAAGTGAAAATCCCAGCGCAAAGTTCAGTTAAACTGCCTTTAACAATCACTGTTCCTAAAGAAGAATTTAACGGTATTTTAGCTGGCGGTATCACATTACAAGAAAAAGAAACAAAAAATAACGATAATACAGAAACAAAAGGATTGTCAATTCAAAATCAATACGCATATGTTGTGGCTTTAGTACTAAATGAAAATAACACGCAAGTTAAACCAGAATTAAAATTAAATAAGGTCTTTCCAGATCAAGTGAATGCACGAAATGTAATCAATACCAACTTGCAAAATAGCACACCCAACTATTTAAATCAGTTAAATGTTGTAGCTAAAATAACGCAAAAAGGAAAAACAACCGCTTTATATGAAACCACTAAAAAAGCAATGCAAATGGCGCCTAATTCTAATTTTGATTTTCCTATTTCACTAGCAGGAGAAAGACTAGAAGCAGGAGAATACACGCTAGAATTGACAGCAACTACGAAAGCAGATCGTTGGCATTGGAAAAAGAATTTTATTATCAAAGCAGATGAAGCAAAAAAACTAAATGCTAAAGATGTTACTATAAAGAAAGATTATACATGGCTTTATATTATGATTGGCATTGGTTTAATTGTTCTTTCCATTTTAATTGTGATTCTTATTTTAAAGCGTAAACGAAAAAAAGAAGAAGAGCGCAAAAGAAGAAACCGAATCAAACGCAAAAAGAAAAAAACAGCTCAACAAAAGAAGCTATAAGTGTTGTTAAGGGAGAAAGGAAATGGATGGACAAATAGTAGAATTATATGCTGAATTTCTTTTAATTTTATTTAAAAGATGGCTAGTTGTAATCAATAAAAATCGTCAATTTTTAGTCAGCCTATTTGGAACCAAAAATTGCCAACATAAACAGAGTTTTACCAATAATCTAAAAAAAAGAGTATTTCCCCCACCCTCTGCTAAGTTGACTTGAGAATATTTATTCGTTGTTCTTAAGAATCGTCTAAAAGGATGAATATACAAAATCGGTAGATAAATCATGCAGATGAGGGGGATTTAAATGGAAGAATTTCTTGATAAAGTAGATAATAGAAAATTTTTTCTCTTTAAAGCGTTGGAAGAAAGTTATCGAAATAGATTAACCTATACCGAACTAATGGAAACATTAAATGTCTCAGAGTTTGTTTTGATGAGAGTTTTAAACGATCTAGAAGATGATTTTCAAAAATTTGATTTAATGGATTGTTTTAGGATTGTCAAATATAAAAAATACGTTCAGCTGGAAGAAAAAATGGATGTGAATTCTGAGATACTGTTGCACAAATTAATAACCAACTCGCCAAAATTTAAAATGATAGATTGTATTTTAAAAAAAGAGTTTCCCGGTGTTAGTATTTTTTCAGAAGAAAATTACATCAATATGCCTAAAGCGTACAGTTATATTAAAGAGATAAAAAAGTTGTTTATGAAAACAAGAATCAAATTAAATACAAAATTTGAACTAGTCGGTAGCGAGATGGATCAGCGCATGTTTATGTTTAACTTTTATTACTCAATTTTTGGGAACATCGAATCGCCCTTTCATAAAAAAATATCAGAGGAAGCCAAGCTGTTAACGGCACAGTTTAAAGCAAACTGTTACCCAAAATTGTCTATTATTCAAAAAAATAAATTGCTCTATCTATTTAGTGTGATTTTAATTCGACAAAAGAATAGCGCGTTTGTTGATTCTAAAATTAAAGTTCGTAGCTATATGAAGGAACAGGAGTATCAATTATACGCTCATTTTTTTCAAAGTAAATTTGCTAACGGCAATGAAAATGAAGTCAATTTTTTTATGGCTTTTCTCATTTCAGAAAACATTATTAATAGTAATGAAATTGTTATAGAATATAATCAACAGAGTGTGAATATAACTGCTTTATTTCTTAGTCAATTTGTTGAATGCTTCGGAAAATTTGATGATTTTAGATTAAAAAGAAAGATAGAAGAAGGCTTGAATCATGCTCACTTTAAGGTGAGTTTGATAAATCGAACCAAATATTTTCGTGATGAATTTGTCGTATTTCCATTTATTCAAGAACAATATGGTGAAATCTTACAATTTTGCGACGAATTTATTGAAAAGTCCAGACGAACAAGCAATTTGAAAATTGTCTATTTAAATAAGGAGTTTTTGCTAAACGAGTACATTTATTTAATTATCAATAGCTTACCTGCTAGTTTCTTTATGAAAGAAATTCATGTTTGTGTTGATTTTTTATTGGGGAAAAATTACAATGAAATGATTATCAAGAATATTAAAACCTTTGAATTTCTAAATATTGAAATTCAAGAAAACTTAGATCAAAGAACAGATTTATTGTTAACGGATAGTTTGATAAAAAATGAATTATCATGTGACTATATTATATGGAACACTCCACCAACAACCCAAGATTGGGGAAATTTAGGAGAAGTATTAGTGAAGATAAAAAAGAAGAAAGAACTGAAAAGATGATAAATAAAAACAAGATAATGCAAAAATTAATTATATCCTTAACAATTTTGTCGTTTTATGGTTTAATCGATCTGTATACGGTACATGCAACAGACAAAGACACGATTGTAGACCCACTTGATCCAACGCAAAAAGCAGAACCCATTTTCCCACCTACACAGTCAAAAAAAAGACGAGATGAACCTGATCAATCAGAGGATTCTTTAATCAATTTGCCAGACGGGGAAAGACCAATAAAAATAAGTCGCCCCTCTAAAAATAAAGAAAGAGATTTAGAAAAAAACAGCTACCTATTTTCTCATCAATCTAATACAGAATTAGTATTTCCAGATGGAATGGATTCAGATGAAGGAAAAGAAGAAGATCTTTATCTTTCTGAAGTCTATATTCAACTATCAGGAACGCTTTTATTTGGAAGGTAATTATAGAGGAGGCAATGTTATGAAAATTGAAGATTATTGGAAAGATGTGACCATTTATGTTGCAGAATTCATTGTAAATCAAGGAACAGCAGCAGAAAAAAGATTGTCTAGATGCCTTGTTTTTGATGAAGAAGTTTCTGTACATGAAGCAACCAACCATGTCAAAAATAAGTTTAATAACGTTGATGAAATTCTGTATATTGATCTATTTGATGAAGGCTTACGAATGAAATGAATGGAAAATAGGTAGCTAATGAGCGACGACAAATAAAATAACTCTCTATGAGGGGTTATTTTTTTTGCACAAAGATTGAATATAAACGTATAGAAAAAGGCTATACGTTTATACTGTTTCAGAGTTTAGAAATAAGGACTTTTGTTGTTCAATATCATTTAAACAGCGTTCCAATTGCTCCCACTCAACTTTTAGTGGAAAAAGATGCCAGTAAAAAACGGGTTTTGAAGAAGAAGGAAGGTAATAATCCGATAAAATAAGGTCGACATTCTCCTCTTCCAATATTTGAGTTTGATCGGTTACTGTTAACTGAAAAGGTAACGTGGCAATTTTATCATACAGAGCTTGTTTCTTTAATCCATCTAACTTAGTAATTAGAAATAAATGAATGGAAGGTTGATAACAACTATTAATTAAATGGCGTTGAATGAGTTGAGTGACTGTTTTCGTTAAACAAGGCAACCGACTGCTATCGATTTTATTTTGGGCAAGAAGATTTTCAATTTTTTTTGTATAAAAATCGTTAGCCGATTCTTGTTGGTTGTTATTTTCAAGTAACTCAAGGTAAGAATCACCCAAATAAAAGCTTACATAAACCAAATAAAATAGTTCATTCTTAAAAAATGTAGTGAGCTTCGCTTTTGGAAAAGCGCTAGCAATATCTTCGATTAAATGGACCACCTTTTTAATTAACGGTTCTTCTGTTAAACTCAATAAATCCTCAATTGGAAATTCAAGCGTTTGATGAATGATAAAAAAGATAAAATAAAGTTCATTTTGCTGGTTAATCAAGTCATTTTTTTGACTAAAATGGTTCATAAAAGGAAGTAATTTTTGATAAAAGGGACTATTTTGAGCAACTAGTTGATAAAAAGGGTTGGTAGAGTCAATAAATTCATTGAGCTGATACCGAGTTTGACAAAGAGCCAGCCAATATCTAAGCTGTTCTTTTTGAATAAACGAGAATTGAATCGCCGTTAACTCTTCAATCATGTGAAGGTCATTATCTAAATCAGCAGCTTGAATTGTTTGAAAGGGCCAATCAACACCATTACAGTTATAAAAGTAATAATAAAAGAAAAAATAGCGAATTCTAAGCTCGGCACCATTCATCTTTAAAGGTGAAAGTTCAATAGACAAAAATAAAGGGCGCAACAATTGATTCATTAAGCGAATCTGGCGATAAATATAACTATAACTAAAAAAATTTACTTTAGCATAGGAATCAATCGTGTCATCTTGTTGATGAAAGGTATATAAAAATAAGTAGTAAAATAAAGTGTCTTTTGTAATTCTGTGATAGAGAGTGTCCATTGAAAAGGAACTCTTTTTTGACAAGTAGTAGCCATCTTTGCTTTTAATAAGTTGAATATCTTCTTCAGAAGCTTCTAAATAATGAGTTAATTCTTTCAAATACGTTAACAGCGTTTTACTACTTACTGCTAGTTGACGACTTAAAACAGTTGTTGAGCTTGGTTTAGATTGGCTGGCTAATAATTTAAGTAATTCAACTTTTCGATGTGCAATTTTATCAAGAGAATTTAATTTAGTTATCATAATTGATACCTCCTTTAGTTATAGTAAAAAACAGTAACCTAATTAGGGGTTACTGTTTTTTTAAATTATTGTTCAACACCTTGTAAATCAGGAGTTGTGAAAAGTTTTTCGATAGGAATAAATGTAGGAGTAGTAGTAGGACGCATACTTGGTGTAATCCATTTAATATGGCTGTACAAACCAAATGTAGGGTCATTGATTTGTCCAATATCCCATACTTCATATTTAACTTTCATCACTTGTCCTGCAGATAAATAAAGTGGTAAGCCATAGTTAGGTGAATCATTTATCATCAAGCTATTGCCCAAGTTTCCAGTCATTGAAAAATTATAAGTCCCAGATTCAGTAATTGGAATATAGGCCGTTTTGATAATTTTATAGTTACGTAAGCCTAATCCTGGGTAGGGTTCTACTAATCTATAAGAAGAATCAAGAGTTTTTGCTTCATAGGCTGCTGCAAAATGTTCCCATTGCCCAGATTGAACGTTTCTTTTTTGATAAATTGAGTGTACACCGTTTACTAATTTATTTGGTTTTTCAACCGTAATACCTTGTAAATCAGGAGTTGTGTAAAGTTTTTCAATAGGAATAGCAGCAAAAGAGGTTGTAGGACGCATACTTGGTGAAATCCACTCAATATGACTATATAAACCCAATGTAGGATTGATTACTTGTCCGATATCCCATGATTCAAATTTAATTTTTACAATTTGTCCTGCACTTAGGTAGATAGGTGTTCCGTAATTAGGTGAGTCGTTAATCATTAATGACATTCCTAAGTTTCCAGATGTTTTAAAGTTATAATTTCCAGATTCAGTGATTGAAAGGTAAGTTGTTTTGATAATTTTAAAATTACGTAAACCTAAACCTGGATAAGGTTCAGTTGAACGATAGGAAGAATTCAGTGTTGATGCTTCGTATTCCTTTGCAAAATCTGACAGCTGATTTGTGAATGGGTCTCTTTTTTGGTAGGTTGTGTGAACCCCGTGTACTAATTTTGATGTTGCTCGTGTAGAACTGTCTGCAGCCAATGCTTGATCAGACTTTGTTGGAATACATAAAAACAGCACAGCTGCTAATAAAATTCCAATGATACTAAATTGCTTTTTCATTTTTGATGTTGCCCCCTTTTTTTGATAAATTAAGCTTATCATCTTTCATTGTTAAAATGATTTCTTAAAGAAAGAAAACCGTTTTTGTTTGTGAACAAATATAGATTTGTTTAAGAATTAACATAAAAGACGAGCTTGCAATGTTGTTTAAACAATGTTTTTATAGGATAGTATTGTGTTTTGGGATAAAATAGTTTGTGAATTTTTTATGATTTATATAAATAGTTGTGAAAGATGTCTTTTTTTTTATAAATGAGAGTACTTGATAATAGGAAGGGAACTGTTAAACTTATATTAATTATTAAGGTATGAAAAGGAGGAGAACTTATTGAAGAAAGGATTTTTAATTGATTTAGTTGATACAATTCCGAATAATCCAACAGATGATTTTATTTGTAGGCTAATTGAAAAGTAGTGTAATCGAGACAATGAAAAAGTGGTATTTATCCAAAAAGAAAAACCCATTCGTTTTTGTTTAAATGATCAAATCACGTATGAAGCAACGCTTACCCTAACTAATCGAGCAGGTCAGCTCGTTTTTTGTAAAGAAATTTAAAGAAACTACCCATTGAAGGAATAGTTGCAGATGCAAAAGAAAAGCATGGCATGGGTTGGAGGAAATATCGAAAACTTTAACAAATCGCCACACACATGATTTTACACAAATGATAGCAAAAAGGAGTTGGCTTGATTGCCAACTCCTTTTTATCTACAGACTAAACTTCTATAATATATATAGAAGTTTTTAGTCAAGATGCTTTTTTATTAATTAAAAACCATACCGCCATCAATCAAAAGTGATTGACCTGTCATATAGTTAGAGTCAGGACCGGCTAAATAAGACACGCAAGCGGCCACATCTTCTGGTTCAGATAGACGTTTTAAGGTAATATTTTGAGCGAATTGTTCCATTCCCCATTCAAAAGGTTTTCCGGCATTGTCTGCTACTTCTTGTGCGATATCGTTCATCATTGGTGTTTTTACAATCCCTGGGCAAAAAGCATTGACCGTAATGCCAAGAGGGGCAAGATCGCGAGCTGTTACTTGAGTGATTCCACGAATCGCAAATTTGCTGCCACTGTAGACGGTTAGTTCAGGATTTCCCACATGTCCAGCTTGAGAAGAAGCATTAATGATTTTTCCACCATGTCCTAATTTTTTGAAAGCTTTAACGGCTGCTTGAGTTCCCCAGATGGTACCTGCAACATTGATATGGAAAACTTTATCAAACAATTCCGGTGTGATGCTTTCAAGAGGTGTAGTTGGCCCAACACCAGCATTATTAATCATTACATCAAGTCCGCCAAGTTCCTCAACACATTGATCAACAGCTTTAAAAACATCTTCTTGATTAGCTACGTCAACTTTAATTGCAACGGCTTTCCCATTGTGCTCGTTGATTTCCTTAGCGACAGCAGATGCAGTATCCATATTAAAATCGGCAATAGCTACTGAAAATCCATCATTTGATAAGCGTTCAGCAATGGCCTTTCCGATCCCTTGTCCAGCCCCTGTAATAAATGCCACTTTGTTTGTAGTTGTGCTCATTATACATATCACTTCTTTCTTATTATATAATAATATATTACTACTAGTTAAAAAAGTTATCAAGTGAAAAGAATCACAATAAACAGCAACTATGAAATTTTTTTAAAGTACAAAGAAAAGTGTTAAAAAATCCGATCGTTATTTTTATAGATTTTACTTTAGTAGAAATCAAAAAATTATGTTCACATTTTTAAAACAAATGTTTCTTTAAGAAAGAGTGGCTGTTTTTTTAAATGATACTATAAAAGTATAAAAGCTTAAGGGATTGATTAAAGTTAAAAACTAAATGTCTAGAAAAAAAGGAGTATTATTGAATTCGACAAACGTACTATTAGCTAGAAAATACGATTAAATCTGTATGAATAGAAGAAAGAACCTTACATCCGTAATCTCGTTAAAAGAAGAAAAATAATAAGTAATAGAGAAAATAGCTTTATATAACTAGAAAGCTATTTTTTATTGAGTAAAGATGAAATTTAATAATAAGGGCATATTAATGATTTGTTGGTTATTAATGATATTAAGATCTCTTAATTTTTGAAAAGATTCGCTTGTTCGTGCTTGTCCCGTTCCACTATACTCAGCAACTGTTTTTTGATTAATAAATTTTGGTAAAGGATAATAATTTTCCTGTAATCCAGGATACAGAGTATAGATAATTGAATAGAGAGCGTTAGCCGTTTTTACTACCGGAGGCTCATTCATCAAAAACATTTTTTTGCTCTGATGAACATATTTGATAATCATAGCTTCATAGAAATATTGAAATTTTAATGGATTTAAATGAAGGTGGTTTAAGAAATATTCTCGATCAACAAAATAAACTTCAACGGATTCCATAGCGACAACGCGATAATCAAATTGTTCAGGGATAGTAAAAAATTCCAATAAATTTTCGGGAGTCAATAAATAATTAGGAGTAGCAAATTCACGGCTACTCCAGTTCCCAAGCTTATCTAACGCTTGGATGACAGCAGTTCCTGACTTTATAATCAAAAGTTCAGTTGTATCTCCGTGATAATAAAATTTAGTTCCTTTTTTAAATTTTTTTAACCGATAGTAGTCCATTTTTTTATCGGATTTCAAGTCTAAAGTTTCAACAATATTTATCAAATTAACACCTTCTTTTTTATATTATTATTCTTTTTGTATAATAACATGAAAACGAATAATTAAATTATAATTTTTAAACCTTTAAAGAATGGATGGATTAATAATGCAAAAACTATTTTTAAGAGTGCCGATTTTATTAGGTTTTTTTCTTTTTTTTATTAAGTTTTATGATAATTTAAAAAGAATTGTAGCGGGAGAGAATCTTCTTTCTTGGTCGAGTAGTTTACTATACAGTTTGTATATTATTTTGGTGTTGGCAATGGGAATTGGGTTAGCAAAACTATATAAATTAAAAAAAAGTTATTTTTATCTTGCTTTAGTAATTTTAGCAATTGTTCCGAGAGTTATTTGGGTAATCGCCTTTCCGTCACATCCAACCTCGGATTTTTATTTGTATCATTTAACTGCAAGTTATCGAGCAGATGAAAACTCATGGGCTGTTCTTTATGACAAGGACTTATTAAATTATTCTCCTTTTTTTACTCATATATTGTCATTTTCAACAGTTTTGTCTTGGGTGTATCAGATTTTTGGTAAGTCGGTTTTTTCAGGTCAATTTTTTAATATTTTAGCTACTTTAATAGGATCAATTTATTTTTTTAAAGCGAATTTCATATTATCTAATCGATATGTTGCATCAATAGCAACTATGTTTTTCTTGTTTTCTCCAGCTTATTTTATGTACAGCACTTTGATTGTGACGGAACCCTTATTTATGTGCTTGATTGCAATAGCCATATATTTTTGGGTCTTGCTTTATAAAAGCCCTGAACCTAATTGGATTTTATCAATAGGTATTGGATTTTCAATGATTGGAGCGAATTTGATTCGACCTAGTGGCTTTTTAATTTCGCTTGTTTTTGTTGTCAGCATGATGATATGTAACAAAAAAATTCTTCTTTCATTTAAAAAAATTCTTCCAGGAATGCTAGTTTTTCTAGCTTTTTCAATTGCTACACCGGTTATTAATAAAGTGGTCTATCCTTTTCCAACAGCTGCTACTTCTGCTGGTTACGGTGTATATGTTGGTGCCAACGAGGGTTCTAGTGGAACGTGGACTGAAGAAGATAAGGACTATTTTTGGGAATTATATAATGAACTTCCTGTTAATGAGGTGAGTTCAGTCATGATGAAAGCAGGTATTGATAGATGGGTGAATATCTACAAAGAAGGTCATTTAATTTCTTATTTGGTCACTAAATTCAAGATATTTTCTGACGATAGTTATGGTTATAACTGGACGATTTATAATGATCCTGAAAATTTCCCACTTAATTCTAGAAGTCAATTTACAGGATTTAGTTACTTTGTGGACAGTTTTTTATTAATCATGAGTTTTCTAGCATGTGCACTTGCATTATTGCTTCGTAAAACAAAAAAAATCTATTTATTTATTGTCTTAGAATTTGGTTATACTTTAGGATCTTTGTTAATTGAAGTACAAGGTAGATATCATGTCCCTTTACTATTTGTTAGTACTACTTTAACAGGGTTTGGCTGTTATTATCTTTACAAGTTAATAACGTCTAAGGGAAGCTTGCTAAAACAATCTAATTTAAAAGGAAAGCGTAAAATAGTAACAAAAAAAACAAAAAGAACGCACCTTTTCTTTCTTTAAGAAACTCTCAAGAAGATAATTTGCCTATATCATAAAGAAGTAAATAGAAGGTAGGTTCTTATACATGAAAAAAATCATTTTGGTAGGAATAGTAATTATTGGACTTAGTTTTGGTTATTATTCTTTAAAAACGACTAATAGTTTGAGAGCCAATTTTAAAGAAGAGGTAACAACTAAAAAAGTCGTCGGGGAAGAGAAAGAAGAGGTGATTGACTCAATTCCCAATAAGATTATTTTTATTGAGGATGGAATTGGGTTGCCTATCAACGAAACAGAAATTGATTCTCATGAGCGAATGATCGTGCCGGAAGGACTTAAAATGGCAGGATGGTTAAAGACAAGTCCCATTCCTGGCAATGTTGGAAATTCATTAATTGCTGCTCATCGAGATTGGAATAACAAACTAGGTGCCTTTAAATATTTAGAAGATATAAAAATTGGAGAAACAGTAGTAATTGAGTACAAAAATGGAGAAAACAGGGAATTTAAAGTAAGTAGTAAAGAAATTATAGATATAAAAACAAATCCGAATGCAAAAATTGAAATTAATAGTAATAAACGAATGATTACCTTAATTTCTTGTACAGGAGCTTTCGATACTAAAATCAAAAGTTACACACAGTGAGCGTTAGTAACACTCGAGTAACAAGGAGGAAAATATGCAATTAATCATTCATTTCATATCATCACTTATAGTAGGTATTTTTTTCTTTTATATTATTTTAATGATAATCATGCCTGTGCATAAAGAACCTGCGAGAAAGAAAAAGGTTAAGAAGCTCTATTATGTCTTTTTGATACCGTGCTTAAATGAAGAGAAAGTTATTAAGCGAACTATTTATAATTTGTTAAAATTACGCTATAAAAGAATGATGATTATCCCTATCGATGACGCCTCTGATGATCGAACAGCTAAAATAATTGAAGGTATTAAAGATAAGCGAGTTCGTCTTTTAAAAAGAAAAAAACCTAATGCACAAAAAGGAAAAGGTGCGGCATTAAATGATGCCTACAAGAGAGTATTAAAAGAAGCCAAAGCCTTAAATATGGAAAAAGAAGTAGTAATTGCTATTGTTGATGGCGATGGAAGATTAGGAATGAATGTACTTAGAGAAGCGAATCGAGCATTTTCTAATAAGGCAGTTTGTGCTGCGCAATGTCGAGTGCGCATTATCAATACTCAACACATTCTTCCTTTTTTACAAGATGTTGAATTTTTCACGATGATTTCAGATATTCAAAATGTTAGAAGCTATATTCAAAGTGTTGGGCTAGGAGGAAATGGACAGTTTACAAGGTTAACAGCTTTAAAAGCACTAGGAAAAGAACCGTGGGGAGATAGCCTACTAGAAGATTATGATATGACCTTGAGGCTATTGCTACGAAATGGAAAAATTAGTTACTTATCGAATGGAACGGTCTATCAACAAGGTCTTTCTTCAGTTAAAAAGCTGATCTATCAACGGAGTCGTTGGGTACAAGGAAATATTCAGTGTTTGAAATATCTTAAAAAAGTAAAAAAATCAACACGATTAAAAAAAGAGGCGAAGTTAGATATCTATTACTTTTTGGCTCAACCATTTATTAATTTAATCGGCAGTATTATCTTTCTTATATCATGGATATGGATTACGCTATCTTTCATTCAATTAACTAAATTTTGCATTGAGGGAACGTCCAGTTGGATAAGTTTATTTCTTTATCTAGGTCTTTTGATTTTAATTACATCATTACCAGGATTTGTATTTACAATACGTCATTACTTTAATACAACTCATATTCGAGCACAAAAAGGCAATACTTTTATAGAATGTTTTTTTGCAGGATTTGCAATGACAGTATACAACATTATTACAATACCTAGCGTTTGGATTGCGTTTAAACGACATTTATTAGGTGAAAACAGCTGGTTGAAAACAGAAAGAGAATAATAGGGGGAATTTTAGTATGAAGAAGAAGGTTTTATTTACATCGATTGTCGTAACATTGTTAGTTTTAGTAGGTTGTGGAAATACCAATGAAGCCACTAAATCAAAAGAAAAGGTAGAAGAAAGTGTTTTAGATTGGTCTTACAAAGGTGAAAAAGGACCGGATAATTGGGAAAAGTTAAATAAAAAATACAAACTAAAATCAACAAAGGAACAATCACCAATTGATATCTCAAAAGAGGCTAAAGTAGAGGCACTTGCGTCAGAAGCGATTCATTTTCAACCGGGATACTTTGAATTATTACGTCAAGATCAACAATTAACACTAACGCCAATGCCTGTTGAAGGAAAAGAAAATATTCTTACATTCAACGAAGAAGATTATTTGTTAACTGCAATCAATCTACATGTTCCTAGCGAGCATAAAATACAAGGAAAGCAATACGATGGCGAGTTACAACTAAAATTTGAAAGCAAAGAAAAAAAGAATTTAATTATGGCAGTGATGCTTGAAGAAGGCGAAAAAAATTATGCCTTGGATCAAGTTAGCAACGAAATGACTAAATTAAAAAATAATAAAAAAGTTACAACAAAAGAACCTATAAGTACACTAGCTTTGATTCCACAAGAGAGAGAGTATATCGCCTACCAAGGTTCTTTCACAGCACCACCAACTACTGAAGGTGTTCAATGGTTAGTCATGAAGAAAGCAATTACATTAGAAAAAAGTCAACTAAAAGAGTTGACAAAAGTATTAAAAGATAACGTTCGCCCAATTCAAAAACAAAAAGCAAACTAAATTTTTTTGGTTTTTAGGTTCATCCTTTAAAAACCTGAAAAATAAGAATAGGGGAGTGATAAAGATGAGTTCACCAAGTTCAAGTGTTTTGTTGCCTTTTACAGGTGGTGGGATGACAACTGTGGGATTAATTATGGGCGGCTATCCAATGGGGGTTGTGATAGGAGCTGCGGTATTGGCGATAGGTGTGGGTGCTGTTTTAATCGTCAAAAATAAATTAATAAAAAAATAAAAATCTTAAGATTTAGGATTGGATGGGGAAAGCTACTAATGAAAAAGAATAAATTAATGCAAATTTTTCTACTAGTTATGCTACTGCTAAATACAGTATTGCCAAGTTTGGCAACTACAGTTTCTGCAGCAGGGATAACAAAAAATGGGCAAGCAAAAGCTGGAACAGGAACCATTTCAGCCGTCTTTTTTGAAGACTTAAATATGAATGATCAACAGGATCCGTCAGAACCCGGTGTTGCGGGAATCGAAGTAACATTGTTCGATGCAACAGTAAACAAAAAACTTGGCACTGCTACAACGGATAGTAGTGGAAGGTATACGTTTAGTAATCTACCTGCGGGAAGGTATTACTTAAAGATAGGAGAAGTACCTCAAGGCTATAGATGGTTTGGTCAGGGTCCGCTTGGTTTTGGTGGTGGATCGACTCGTTATTTTGACTTAGCGGAAGGACAGACTGAATCAGGGGCTTATATGACATTGTATCCAACTACAGCCTCAATGAAGGGGATTGCGTATTCGGATAAAAATAAAAATGGACAAAAAGATTCTGATGAAGTAGGAATAGCAGGGCTAGAAACCGCTATTTTTAAAGTAGGATCGTCAACACCTGTTCAAACCACTACAACAGATGGACAAGGTGCGTATCATTTTTCTAAACTAGAGCCCAATACACCATACAGTGTGGAAATTAAGTTTCCTTCTGATTATGAAGTAACTTCAAAATCGTATTTTATTGGATCAGGAAAAAGTGAAGCGATTAGTTTAAGTGAAGAACAAATGCTAGAAAATGTAAATTTAGGACTGTACAAGGCAGTACCGGTTGGATCTATCAGTGTGAATCCAACAGTACTAGAAAAATTTGTAGGAGAGAGCGGGACTTTAGTTGCCACAGTTCTTCCAGTCGATGCCACGGATAAATCTGTAACGTATAGTAGCGGAGATACAACTGTTATGACCGTTGATTCAAATGGAAATTGGGTCGCTAAAAAAGCGGGAACGACTACAATAAAAGTTACTAGTAACGAGGATAAAAGTAAATTTGCGTATGTAACTGTTACGGTTAAAGAAAAATACAATCCAACCATTTCTGGTCAAATCCAAAATGAAACGGGATCAGGATTTTCAGGAATCTCTATTGAATTAAGAGAACCAGGATCAGACAGGGTGATTCAACAAACAACTTCATCAATAGATGGAAGTTATTCATTTACGGGATTAACTAATAACGTTAATTATTATATTAAAGTGATGATACCTAAAGATTACAAAGTTAAGTTTGGGTATGGTATTTTTGATACGGCAGGCACATCAGGTTATCTTAAATTGGAGGAATCCAACAAAAGTAATATTACAGGAATTAATCTTCAGTTAAAGCCAAAAACTATTTTGCCGGAATCAATAAAAGTAAGTCCAAAAGTCATTGATACTGTAGTGAATGAAACAGGTCAATTAACAGTAGAATTTTTTCCAACAAATACAACGAATAAAGACCTAACATACAAGGTTGGTAATGTAGACATTATCTCGGTAGATGCAAATGGAAAATGGACAGCTAAAAAATCAGGGAAAACTACGATAACTGTCATTTCAGCAAGCGGCGCTCAAGATATTGTTGAAGTAACCGTTAGAAGTTTAACTGATTCATATATTGGTGGTAAGATCGTTGATCCTAACGGGAAGGCAGTCAATGGAGTAGAATTATTGATTTACTCATGGGATGGAAAACTTGTAGGACAAAAGACAACGGATGGAACAGGGGCATATCGTTTTGATAATTTAGAAGCGAAGCACTATTACTTACAGCTTAAATTTCCAAAAGAATATGAGTTTGTTTCGTCTAATAAAAATTATTTTTGGGGTAATTCAACAGGTTATTTACATGTTGATGGAACGAATTCAATTGGTGATGTGGATGCAGTTATTAGATTAGCTAATCCAAAAGAGTCTTCACTATCTGGAACAATTTATGATCAAACAAATAATGGAATTGGCTTTAGCGGTGTTGAAATCCAATTGGTTAATGCTGACACAGGCCAAATAACAAAAACACTAACGAATACAAATGGAACCTATAGTTTTTCGAATTTAGAAAAATCAAACTATTATTTGAAAATAATAGCACCGGTAAATTACGAATTTGCAAGCTCAAATGTATTTTACTATGATTTATTGACGGGCTATATTGCAGTTGATGGAGTAGCAAAACAAGATGGATTTGATGCGTCACTAAAAGTAATTACGCCAAAAAATAATTCTTCAATTAAAGGAATTATTACCAATCAAGAAACTGGCTTAGGATTCCCAGGCGTTCAATTAAATTTATATTCACAAGATGGCAGTCAAAAAGGAACGGCTGTGACAGCTACAGATGGCTCGTATAACTTTATTGGACTAACGCCAGGAGACTATTACGTAAAATTAGTATTCCCAGTTGATTATCAACTAAGTCATTCTAATATTTTTGGTTCTGATGGTACATCAGGCTATCTAGCGTTAGATGGAACGAATCAGTTGACAGACCGAAACGCAACACTTAAGAAAACGACTATTGAAGCAGAAAGCATTACAGTAGAACCAAAAGAATTAAACCAACTTGTTGGAGATACAGGTAAATTAACCGTAACTTTCCAACCAAACAATACAACTGATAAAAACGTGAATTTTACTAGTAAAAATCCTAATGTAATAACAGTTGATAAAGACGGCAATTGGATTGCAACAGGGCAAGGAACAACAGAGATTGTCGTAACGACTTCAAATGGAAAATCTGAAACAGTTAACGTGACAGTAAAATCTAAACAAGAATCAAGTATTTCTGGAAAAATTACCAATCATAGTACAGGTTTAGGGTTCGAAGGAATCTCTATGAAATTGTATACTTTTGATGGTAAATTAGTCAGCGAAGTAAGTACAGACGTGAACGGAAATTACTCATTTATCGGATTATCCAAAAATGATTATTATATGATAGTAGGTGTTCCAGAGGGACAAATACTCTTTACCTCAAACACATTTGGCTCAGATGGAGTCAGTGGATTTTATGGGATTGATGGAAGCAATAAAATAGCTGACCGAAACGCAACCTTAAAACCCAAAGATATACCAGCAGTTGGAATTACAGTAGAACCAAAAGAATTAAATCAATTTGTAGGAGATACTGGAAAATTAGCCATCACGTTCCAACCAGGAAGTACTACAGATAAAAGTTTAAATTTTGTCAGTGAAAAACCTGAAATCATGACAATTGATAAAGACGGTAATTGGACTGCAACAGGGGTAGGGACCACTACCATTACAGTTACAACATCAAATGGAAAAACAGCAACAGTGAAAGTAACCGTTAAATCTAAACAAGAATCAAGTATTTCTGGAGTGATCACTAATCACAGTACAGGTTTAGGATTATCAGAAGTTACTCTGAAACTCTATACTCTTGATGGAAAATTAATCAATGAAGTGATTACAGATATGAACGGACAATATTCATTTGGCGAACTATCAAAAAATGACTACTATCTTGTATTAAGTGTTCCAGAAGGACTAGAGATTTTCTATTCAAATACATTTGGCTCAGATGGGGTCAGCGGATTTTATACGATTGATGGAAGCAATAAAATAGCTGACCGAAACGCAACCTTAAAACCCAAAGACATCCCTGCAATTGGAATTACAGTAGAACCAAAAGAATTAAATCAAGTCGTAGGGGATACTGGAAAATTAGCCATTACGTTCCAACCAGGAAATACAACAGATAAGAGCTTAAACTTTGTCAGTGAAAAACCTGAAATCATGACAATTGATAAAGATGGCAATTGGACTGCAACAGGGGTAGGGACCACTACCATTACAGTTACAACATCAAATGGAAAAACAGCAACAGTGAAAGTAACTGTTAAATCTAAACAAGAATCAAGTATTTCTGGAGTGATTATTAGTCACAGTACAGGTTTAGGACTATCAGAAATCACGTTGAAGCTTTATACTCCTGATGGGAAATTAGTCAATGAAGTGATTACAGATATGAACGGACAATATTCATTTGGCGAACTATCAAAAAATGACTACTATCTTGTATTAAGCGTTCCAGAAGGACAAGAGATTTTCCATTCAAATACATTTGGATCAGATGGAGTCAGTGGTGTTTATGGGATTGATGGAAGCAATAAACTAACTGACCGAAACGCAACCTTAAAATCGAAAGATATTCCTGCAATTGGAATTACAGTAGAACCAAAAGAATTAAACCAAGTTGTAGGAGATACTGGAAAATTAGCCATCACGTTCCAACCAGGAAGTACAACAGATAAGAGCTTAAACTTTGTAAGTGCAGATTCAACAGTTCTAACAATTGATAAAGACGGCAATTGGACTGCAACAGGAGTAGGCACAACAACTATTACAGTCACAAC
>NZ_LT992558.1:443697-507269 GCF_900258435.1 Carnobacterium divergens
AGTAATGGTAACTGGACAGCAGTGAAAGAAGGAACGACAGTAATTACCGTTACGACTTCAAACGGCAAGACAGCCTTTGTCTTTGTAACCGTAAAAGCCAATGGAATTCCTGTAGAAAGCATCACAGTAGAACCAAAAGAACTGAATCAACTTGTAGGAGACACTGGGAAATTAGCCATTACATTCCAACCAAGCAACGCAACAGACAAGAGCTTGAATTTTGTAAGTAATGATCCAAGTATCATGACGATTGATAGTAATGGTAACTGGACCGCTATGAAAGAAGGCTCGACAGTTATCACAGTCACAACTTCAAACGGAAAACTAGTGACAGTTCTTGTTACTGTAAAAGAAGTAGTTAAAAATGGAGTCCATGTACTTTATGAAGATTATCCGGTTACTACTGGGTATTTTGATCCAAAAGGAAACGGATATGAAAATACTGGATTCGATCATGATTTCGGTGCATTAGAGCCGTATCGTGGTTTAGGACCAGATCATTATAGAATTACAAAAGTAGGATATATTCAAATTAAAGAAGATGGACAGTACGGTTTCCTAATTGAATTAAAAGGAAATGATGCTGGTTATGTTGGGATTAATGATAAACAAATTATCAATTATGATCCTAAAATTGGTGGCAATAAAGATAATCCATACCAATTCTTTAAAAAAGGCGATGTGATAAAAGTTGAAATTAAACATTTCCACAGAGATCCATCAGCATCTGCTCCATTTAAGTTGAAATGGACTACGCCAAGTAATCCGTATTCACCAAAATCGATAGATGTATCTGAAATCATGCAAACACCGAATTAAGCAAAAAAGGTGAAATAAACTTAAAGATCAGCTATTTTTGTAGCTGGTCTTTAAGTATTTTAAAGGATTGCGAGGGGTAAAATGGATATAAAAAAAGCCTTATATTTAGAGCAAGATGCAACGTATAAATATCATCAAATGAAACTCTACAAACCTGGAGACGTTTATCAGTATGAAAACGATGAAGAAGAAAAAATTGTTTTTTTAGATGAAGGAGCAGCTTTGATACAAGCGCAAGGAAAAGAGTCTGATTGGGTTAGTCACGATTT
This sequence comes from Carnobacterium divergens, assembly GCF_900258435.1. Lineage (NCBI taxonomy): Bacteria > Bacillati > Bacillota > Bacilli > Lactobacillales > Carnobacteriaceae > Carnobacterium > Carnobacterium divergens. Next base: position 444,786 of record NZ_LT992558.1, read on the forward strand.
AGTAACGCCTAAATATATTATTTCATTAGAAAATATGATGACGAATGTCTATATACCTAGCTATTTGATGTATCGAGTGAAATTTGTAGAAACTAGTAGAATGTATATTGTAGATCGAGATTACTTTTTAAACCATTTATATTTAAACCCACTTGATTTTCAAGAATTTTTTGAGAGCTTAGCGATAAAGTACATTAACAAGACACGGATGATTTCAGTAAGCAATGAAAGTCCTGTAACTAAAATCGCTAATTCGTTATTTGCGATTATTTATACACTACATCCGAATCAACAAGTTAAGTCGTACCAATTGCCAAGTTACATTACCCAAAAATTTATTTCTGAATATAGTTCAACCGGAAAAGCTAGGACTTCGGAAGCTCTAAAAGAGTTGGAGCGGATTGGAATCGTCCAGAAAAAAAAGCCTTTAAAAATAGATGTTGAACGCTTAAATCGATTTATTACAAATGAACATTAAAGCTATAGAAAAACCTGATTTTAAAATCAGGTTTTTTTATTTTCTCTATCTTTATGCTTTCTTAACACCCTAAACCTGCTTCTTAACACTATCTTTACTTCATACTTGGTATGCTGATGGTAACTTTTAAAGAAGGAGTTAACATCATGGAAACTGTCATTTTATTAAGTGGTATTGGCGCATTGCTATTGTTTTGTTATTTAATTTATGTGCTGTTCTGGGGGGACAAACAATGAAAATCGAGTTCGTATATCAATTGCTATTTTTAGTAGTTTTAGTTGGCTTAGGAATACCGTTAGGAAAATACTGTTATAAAGTGATGACCTCACAAAAGGTTTGGATGGATCGGCTGATTCAGCCAATTGAAAAAATGGTGTATCGCTTTATTGGACCAAGTAGTCAAAAAGAAATGAATGGAAAAACTTACGCACTATCAGTGATTAGTTTTAGTGTTTTAGGATTTATTGCCGTATTTTTACTAATGTTAATGCAAGGGATATTGCCAATGAATCCAGAGAGATTTTCTGGAACGACAGTGAGCTTGGCGTTTAACACGGCGTTAAGTTTTGTGACAAATACAAACTGGCAAGCATATGCTGGAGAAACAACATTATCACCTTTCACACAAATGATGGGCTTGACTGTCCAAAACTTTGTATCGGCTGCTGTTGGAATCTCGGTATTGTTTGTTCTTTTAAGAGGGTTTATGAGGAAATCTCAAAAAACGATTGGGAACTTTTGGCAAGATTTAACGAAAGCAACCTTGTATCTTTTAGTGCCACTGTCAACTGTGATTGCGATTTTATTGATTTCTCAAGGAGTCGTTCAAACATTTAGTGGAGGAATCGATTATTTTTCTTTAGAAACAGGAAGTAAAGGATTGATTCCATTAGGTCTAGCGGCTAGTCAAATCGCCATTAAACAATTAGGAACAAATGGCGGAGGCTACTTTGGAGCTAACTCTGCATTTCCGTTAGAAAACCCAACCATTTTTAGTAACTTGGTTGAAAATATCGCCATTCTCTTGATACCAGTAGCATTGATTTTTGCTTTTGGTTACTTCGTTAAAGAACATAAGCAAGGTCGCACCATTTTTATTGTATCAATGGTTTTATTGGTTTTAGCGTTGATTGGTGTGATGTTGAGTGAATATTATACAAGTCCTCAATTTGCCGATGTTGTGGCAAGTGGAAATTTGGAAGGAAAAGAAACTCGCTTTGGCGTTGGCTGGTCTGCACTTTGGGCTGTCAGTACTACCGCAGCATCCAATGGGTCGGTTAACAGCATGCTAGATAGCTTCACACCCTTTGGAGGAATGATCCCGATGTTCTTGATGCAGTTGGGAGAAATTGTGTTTGGTGGCGTCGGCAGTGGGCTATACGGTATGATCGCCTTCGTCATTTTGACTGTTTTTATTGCAGGCTTATTAGTTGGAAGGACGCCAGAATATTTAGGGAAAAAAATTGAACCTTTTGATATGAAAATGGTCTGTCTTGTTATTTTAACGCCACCGTTATTGACATTATTAGGTACGATGAGCTTTGTTTTATTGCCATCGGCCATGAGTCAATTAACCAATTCAGGAGCCCACGGCTTTTCAGAAATTCTCTATGCCTTTTCTTCATTGGCAAACAATAATGGGAGTGCCTTTGCTGGGTTAACTGCAGACACAACGTTCTTGAATACGGTTGGCGGAGTCATTATGTTGCTTGTTCGCTTTATCCCGATGGTAGCCATTATTTTCTTAGGTGGAAACTTAGCGAAGAAAAAAATGGTTGCTGTCAGTGATGGAACGCTATCAACAACTAATGGGACCTTTGTTGGGATGTTATTAGGCGTTATTTTCTTAGTGGGTGCATTAAGTTTCTTGCCAGCCATAGCATTAGGCCCAATTGCGGACTTTTTTACCACACGATAAAACTATAAGTAAAGAGGGATCTGAAAATGAAGGAAGAACAATCTCAAAAAGACATTCTAAAAGATGCGTTTAAACAATCTTTTGTTAAATTATCGCCTAAAATTCAATTGCAAAATCCAGTGATGTTTGTGGTGTATTTAGGGGCGGTACTCACTACTATTCTCTATTTTTTATCTTACTTTGGCATACAAGATAGTGCATCTTGGTTTATTTTAGCGATTGCGCTTATTTTATGGGTAACGATTTTATTTGCGAATTTTGCAGAAGCGATTGCAGAAGGGCGTGGACGAGCTCAAGCAGGTAGTCTGAAAAGTGCGAGAAAAGAAGTATTTGCTAAAAAAATCAAATCCATCAAAGATACAACTCATTACGAAGAAGTTAGTTCGGTGAATTTGAAACGTGGAGATTTAGTTTACGTTGTTGCAGGAGATCAAATTCCAATGGATGGGGATGTGGTAGATGGCGCAGCATCAGTAGATGAAAGTGCCATTACAGGTGAATCTGCTCCTGTAATTAGAGAATCAGGTGGGGATAGAAGTGCTGTCACAGGTGGCACGACGATTGTTTCAGATGAGCTAGTCATTAAGGTAACAGCTGAAAGTGGCGAAAGTTTTTTAGATAAGATGATTGCCATGGTAGAAGGCTCATCTCGTAAGAAAACACCCAATGAAATTTCATTGCAGATTTTATTGATTACATTGACCCTAATTTTTCTAGTCGTTTCAGCGACATTATTGCCTTATTCAAGTTTTTCAAGTCAATTAGCAGGAAACGGAACGGCGTTGTCTTTAACCACCATTATTGCTTTATTAGTATGTTTAGCACCAACGACGATTGGCGCGTTGCTCTCTTCAATTGGGATTGCTGGAATGAGTCGTTTAAATAAAGCAAACGTATTGGCGATGAGTGGACGTGCGATTGAAGCAGCTGGCGATGTGGATATTTTAATGCTAGATAAAACCGGAACAATCACATTAGGAAATCGTAAAGCAAGTGAATTTTTACCAGTAGAAGGTATTTCAGAACGGGACTTAGCTGACGCTGCTCAATTGTCTTCTTTAGCAGATGAAACTGCTGAAGGACGAAGCATTGTTGTCTTGGCAAAAGAAAAATTTGATATTCGAGCGCGTAACTTTAAAGAACTAGAAGCAAACTTTATTGATTTTTCAGCTAAAACAAGAATGAGCGGGATTGATTATCAAGAAGTTGAAATCAGAAAAGGTGCGGCTGATGCCATTAAAAAATACGTGCAAGAAAAAGGCAGTACGTATCCAGTTGAATGTGATGAGATTGTTGAAAGAATTGCTAATTTAGGAGGTACACCGTTAGTTGTTGCTAAAAACAATCAAGTATTAGGTGTTATTTATCTAAAGGATATTGTGAAGTCAGGTGTTAAAGAGCGTTTTGAAGATTTAAGAAGAATGGGTATTAAAACAATTATGATTACTGGGGACAACCCTATGACCGCGGCGGCAATTTCAGCAGAAGCAGGGGTAGATGATTTTCTTGCTGAAGCAACACCAGAAGCAAAATTGGAATTGATTCGTTCGTACCAAGAAGCAGGCCATTTAGTTGCGATGACTGGGGACGGAACGAATGATGCTCCTGCTTTAGCGCAAGCCGATGTGGCAGTGGCGATGAACACAGGGACACAAGCAGCTAAAGAAGCTGGGAATATGATTGATTTAGATTCAAGCCCAACGAAACTGATTGATGTCGTAAGAATTGGCAAACAGTTGTTGATGACTCGTGGTGCCTTAACAACCTTTAGTATTGCAAATGATGTAGCCAAATATTTTGCGATTATTCCAGTATTGTTCTTTGGAATTTATCCACAGCTGGATCGTTTGAATTTAATGCATTTAACCAGTCCAACAAGTGCGATTTTAGCAGCGATTTTGTACAATGCCTTAATTATTGTTGCATTGATTCCACTTTCATTAAAAGGAGTTCAATATAAAGAATTGCCAGCAAGCAAAATTTTACGACATAATTTATTTGTTTATGGTTTAGGTGGTTTAATTGCACCTTTTGTCGCTATCAAATTATTAGATATGCTATTGACCGTGATGGGGTTAGTTTAATTAAAGAGGGGAAAAAATATGAAAATTGTGATGCCAGCTTTTAAAATGTTCCTAATAATGAGTGTAATTTGTGGGGGGATCTATACGATTGCTTTAACGGGAATCGGTCAACTGTTCTTCCCAGAACAGGCGAATGGAAGGGTTGTTAAAGTGACCCACAATGGTGCTGAGAAAGTAATTGGCTCAACTTTGTTGGGGCAAGAATTTAAGGGAGCTCAGTTTTTACAAGGTCGACCAATTGGTGTCAGTAATTTATCTGGCGTGAGTTCAGAACAAAAAGATGCCGTCTCAAAACGAGTAAAACAATTAAAACAAGAAAATCCAAACCAAACAGGCAAGATTCCTGCTGATTTAGTGACGGGATCAGGTAGTGGCGTTGATCCAGAAATTTCTCTGGCTGGAGCAAACTATCAAGTTGCTCGAATTGCAGAAGCGAGAGGGATTTCTGAGACTATCGTTCAAAAAACAATCGAAAAGAATACAACTGGGGAACTATTTGGTAAAATAGGAGAACCAAGAGTAAACGTACTTGGTGTAAATAAACAATTAGAAGAGTTAAAAACCAAGTAAAATGAGGTGACAGGGCTAATGAATGAAGAAAACCGCCCAAATCCAGATCAATTATTATTGAAATACGGTGTGAAATCCAGTCATCATCGAGGAAAACTCAAGGTCTTCTTTGGATATGCTGCGGGAGTAGGGAAAACCTACGGTATGCTGCGAGCAGCGATTGAACAAAGCGAAGCAGGGAAAAATGTATTGGTGGGATATGTAGAGCCACACGCTCGTCCTGAGACGATGGCGTTGCTGAAAAATTTGGCGACGTTGCCAACCAAAACAATTGATTACCGAGGGATGTCTTTAGAAGAATTTGATTTGGATAGTGCGTTACTTGCTAAACCAGAATTAATTTTAGTGGACGAGTTAGCGCATACGAACATTGAGGGCTCACGCAATCGGAAAAGATACCAAGATATTGATGAGTTGTTAAATGCAGGAATTGATGTCTATACGACGATGAACGTTCAGCATTTAGAAAGCTTAAATGATATTGTGGAAGAAATCACCAATATTCATGTCAACGAAACAGTACCCGATCATTTTTTTGATGAAGCTTTTATTAAACTGATTGATGTTGAACCGGAAGAACTGGTATATCGTCTAAAAGAAGGCAAAATTTATCAGCCTCACAATGCAAAAAAAGCGATGAATCATTTTTTTACACTGGAGAATTTAAAATTATTAAGAGAAATTGCGATTCGAAAAGCGGCGGATTACATTGGTATGGAAAATCGTCCAGATCAGCTGTTAAATAATAAGCGTGTTCAGAGCAAACTTTTAACTTATATTGACGATACCTCTAAAGTAGGGGCAGAAAAATGCATTCGTTGGACAGCCAGATTAGCAGTTGCGTTTCGAGCAGAGTGGGTTGTTTTATTTGTTGAAAATGATGAATCTGATGGGAAATCAACAAATGAACAGGTGATGAAGAATTTTGAATTGGCGGAAACATTAGGCGCTGAAACCGTGACCTTAAATGCTCATGATAAAGTTGAAACTATTATTCAATACGCTAAGTTAACTGGAGTTACGGATATCATTATTGGTAAAAAACGTCGCGGACAAAATTTCCGTAAGCTTTTTAAAACAGAATTGGAAGATCAATTAGTTCAAGAATTGAATAATGTTGAAATTCATATGATTCCTTTTGCGGAGAAAACAGATTCTGCTAAACCAAGAGAGATAAAAAACTCGTGGAAACCAAAACTATTTTCCACCAGTAATTTTTTAAAGACGATTTTATTATTAGTCGTAGCAACGCTTTGCTCAGAAGTTGTCACATATCTGGGGATTGGCGATCAAAATGTGATCGTCGTGTATTTGCTGTTTGTCTTAATTATTGCAAGAGCAACTTATGGGTACAGCTATGGTGTATTTGCCTCTATTTTAAGTGTGCTTTTATTTAACTGGTTTTTCGTTGAACCACTGTATTCGTTAACAGTTTATAAACCAGGGTATCCAATCACGCTCCTGATTATGTTAGCTGTTGCACTCTTTACTAGTAATATGATGATTCGAGTTAAAAGCCAAGCTCGTGATTCCATTGAAAAAGAACACCGAATGGAAGTTATCTACGATTTAAATAAGGATTTGTTACGAGTTAAAAGTATTAATGGCATTGTTGAGATTACCAATCGTTATTTGGCGCAAACTTTGGAACGTAGTGTTATTTTTTATACTGAAAAACCAGAGCAAAAGCAAGCGTATCAAGTTGAGGTCTATGATGGCAATCACGAAGCGCAAAAAAGTTTGGTATCTGAGTCTGAAATAGCTGTAGCTAATTGGGTTTTTAATAACCGTAAGGAAGCCGGTTTTGGAAGCAATACATTAATGGGGGCAAGCACCTATTACTTCCCGTTACTGTCTCAAGGTGAAGCCGTAGCTGTTATTGGCGTCTACTGCTTGAATGAGGCGCCGTTAACTCATGAAAATTTAAATTTTTTAAAGTTGATTAGTACTCAAATTTCATTAGCCTTGGAACGCCAGCATTTAGCAAATGAACAACAAGAAATTTTATTGGAAAGCGAAAAAGAAAAAATGCGAGGCAATTTATTACGGGCGATTTCTCATGATTTACGAACACCGCTAACTGGAATTTTAGGAGCAAGCTCAGCGATGATTGAAAATAAGGATAAATTTACGGAAACATTAAAATTGCAACTTTTAACAGATATTAAAGAGGATTCCGAGTGGCTGATTCGGATGGTAGAAAACCTATTGTCAGTGACGCGAATTGATGAGGGGACTATGAAAGTCAATAAAGTTCCAGAAGCAGTAGAAGAAATTGCTGCAACAGCCGTTCGAAGAATTCGCAAACGTTTCCCCCAACAAGAAATTCAAGTGAAAGTACCAACAGAATTGATTTTAGTCCCGATGGATGGTAAATTGATTGAGCAAGTATTGATCAATTTAATGGAAAATGCCATTCGTCATTCAGGAAAAATCACTCCCATTATGGTGAATGTACTAAGGCAGGGAAACGACGTAGTATTTGAAGTACAAGATCAAGGGTTGGGAATCAAAAAAGAACGTTTAACGAACCTATTTAATCCTTTTGATGGGTCAAAAGTCAGCCAAGGGGCAGTTCCGGTGGATGCTAAAAGAGGCTTGGGGATTGGCCTTTCTATTTGTAAAACGATTATTGCTGCGCATAACGGGACGATTTCTGGGGAAAATAATCAATCGAAAGGTGCAGTTTTTCGTTTTACCTTACCAATTGAACCGATAGAGGAGGAAAACGGATGAGTCCACGGACCATACTGATTATTGAAGACGATCCAGGTATTTTAAATTTTATGTCTGCAATCTTAAAAGGAGAAGACTATAAAATTATAACGGCTACGGAAGGTTCACAAGGGATGAGCTTAGCAGCAACTTGGAATCCCGATTTAATTATGCTTGATTTAGGTCTGCCGGATATGGATGGTCTAGACGTGCTGAAGACGATTCGAAGTTGGTCTAAAACCCCAATCATGATTGTTTCAGCTCGAGGTCACGAACAAGAAAAAGTAGCGGCTTTAGATGAAGGTGCAGATGATTATATTACTAAACCATTTGGCACTTCAGAGCTTTTAGCACGAATTCGAACAGCTTTGCGCCATGGGGTGCCTATGGAATCAAAAGAAAGCATAGTTGAAAATGGAGAACTGGTGATTGATTTTGAGAAACGTCTTGTGAAAATTGAAGGAAAAGAAGTTCATTTAACTCCAAATGAATACAAAATCATTCAACTCTTAGCGAAACATCTGGGAAAAGTATTAACCCATGATGCAATTTCTAAAAGCATTTGGGGCCCGTATCATGGCGATAACCAAACGTTAAGGGTAAATATGTCAAATATTCGTAGAAAATTGGAAAAAAACCCGGCTGATCCAATCTACATTACCACTGAAATTGGCATTGGCTATCGAATGGTTGAACGAACTTAGAAAAACAATTAAACACCAAAAGACAAGCAAACGGCAGGTTTTCGATAAATACTCGAAAATCTCTCATCTGCTTGTCTTTTTATTAACGCTTGAAAGAAAAAAATGCGATAATAAAACTATTAAATTAAGAGAAGGAGCTGATTCAAAAGATGATTGAAAAAAGCCAAGAAATCACCACTTATATTCAACAATTTCCTACTGAAATTCAGGAACGAATGGAAACGATCAGAGACTTGATTCATCAAGAAGCACCTACAGCGACAGAAACCATAAGCTATGGGATTCCAACCTTTGTATTAAAAAAGAATTTGGTTCATTTTGCAGCCTATCAAAAGCACATTGGTTTTTATCCAACTCCAAGTGCAATACGGGTGTTTTCAGAACAACTGCAAGACTATCAGACCTCCAAGGGAACCATTCAACTGCCAAACAATAAGGCGTTGCCACTAGAATTAATTCGTCAAATTATTCGCTATAGAGTCAAGGAAAACCAAGCACTGTAAATGAAAAAACAAATAAAAAGTAGGCATTAAGCGTTAGTTATGAAAAAGTTCAGTAAGTTTGTTAAACTACTAAAAAAAGAGTAGCAGAATGAATGTGTGGAAAGGAATCCTTAGAATGAAAATCAGTGTACGACATCGTTTTATTAAAAAAATCCCAGTTTTAGAAGTAGTTCCAGAAGAATTTAAACTATTGCCGTTGCCGTTGGTGATTTATTATCATGGTTGGCAGTCGTCGAAAGAGTTAACATTAACGCAAGCAAGAAAGATGGCTAAAAAAGGAATTCGTGTTATTTTACCAGATGCAATGAATCACGGCGAGCGAAGAAGTGGCCCTATTTCTCCAATTCCGTCGATTACATTTTGGTCGAGCATTCAATATAATTTAGTTGAATTTTCTCAATTAACTCATTTTTTTCGCAAACAAGACTTGATTTTGAAGGATAGGATTGGCGTAGGAGGTGTTTCTATGGGAGGGATCACAACTTGCGGTTTGTTAACACAGCACCCAGAAATTCAAGTCGCTGCTTCTATGATGGGAACGCCAGCTCCGATGGATTATGTAGCGCTTGTTTCAAAAACGGCTAAGGAGCGAGGCGTCTTTATTCCAGAAGATTTACCGTTATTATTGAGTTGGATTAAGTACTATGATTTATCCAAAAAACCTGAAAAATTAGCTAAACGACCTGTGTTATTTTGGCATGGGACAGAGGATGAAAAGATTCCTTATCAAGAAGTAGCTCATTTTTATCAACGTATTAAAGAGGAGCCCTATGCTGAAAATAGCCAATTTATTACAGCTGAAAAAGAACGTCATTTAATTCGAGGAGAAGTGATGGATCAAGTGGCTCAGTTTTTTGCAACGCAATTTCATCTGTAAGCATAAAAAAACCACCTGTAGGGGAACAGGTGGAAAGTAGATTCATTATACTTTAGGGGGAGAATAATGAAAGGACTAAGTCATTCGTTGGTTCGTTATTTTAAGATACGTTAAGTATACCCTTTAATTGTGAAGAAAATATGTCTAAACAAGTAAGTAAGTTTGAATTATTCGCTCTTTAAGTTAATTGAAGAATACCATTGAAAGGCGAGTTAGTAAATAAAGTAAGGTCTAATTAAGAGATTATTCAATCTTTGAACATTGGTTTTTTTTATGAGTTTTTTTTAATAAGTGTAGCCTGACACCAAGAAATTTGATACCGTTTAGAAATTGAATTCAATCAGATTTTAGACTCATTAAAATCAATAATTATTTGTTATTTAATGAGGTTTGAAGAGGAAGGAACGTTATATGGAACTATATTTAGATAAAAGAAAACAAAGAGTACTAGACTTACTAGATTTTTTTGAAGAAAATTTAAATAAAGAGTTGTCATTTACCGTGTTATCAGATTCTTTGAACGTGTCAGATTTTATTTTTGATAGTGTCCTTAAGGAGTTTTTAGTAGATATTGAATTAAATGATTTAACCGAAGAAATCATTTTTAAAATGGGGACACGAAGGATTTTTGTTACGAAGGTAGGAAAAGGACGAATCAAATTAGCTTCATTGTATTTTCAAGAATCCATTGATTTTCTGATATTAGACGATGTTTTTCGCAATAAATTTATTTCAATCACTGAATTTTCATATGACAACTACGTGAGTAGAACCAATATTTATCGAAGAGTAACAGCAATTAAAGAGCTTTTAAAAGGGTATCAGCTAAAGTTGTCTAATTCATTTAAAATTGTAGGAGACGAAGCTGATATCAGTAGTTTTTTCTTGCAGATGTATTATCTCGTATTTAGTAAGGAACGATTTCCTTTCTCAGAAGAAGTAAAAGCGAGCAGCGAAAGACTTATCGACATGTTGATAACGCAAAAAGAATTGAAAATTAGTGCAGCACTAAAATTGAAAATTAGTTATTTGTTTGGCATTCGTTATATGCGGATACAAGAAAATTCATTTTTATTACATTCGAAACTTTCTAAAAAAAGAGTGCCAAAGGATGCCGTTGCGTCTGTTTATAATTCTATTTCAGCATTTATTCAACAGGAGTGGGACTTGACAGGTAAAAAAAATGAATTGGAAACCAATTACTTGGTTTCATTGCTCATTGGCGAGAATGGCTTCTATGAATTAGATGAAGTGGTGACCCAAAATCAAGAAATCCGTTTTTTAACTACTCATTTTATGCAAACGTTTAGTTCGTATTTTAAGGTAGACAAATTGCCGAACAATGTAGAAGAAGACTTAGTAAAAGAACTAACAATTCTTCATTATTATAGTTCGTATTTTGAAAATGTGGTGAGCCTCAATCAACTGACACTAGAAAGAAAACAAGCATTTCCAGTGTATCCTAAAATTTTTCATTTTTGTCAAAAGCTATTTCAGGAAATGAAGGATAAAAATAGAGAGGCCATCTCGATTGAAAGTCAAGAATTTTTAAAAATGCGTTATTATTATTTGATTGTTTATTTAGTGCCACCAGAAATTTGCAATCCTGAGCTAAAGATATATACTGATTTTTCATTAGGGAAAAATTTCAAAAAAGTTGTTGACCGAGAGATTCTGAACTATGGGTATTATAACCTAAAAATAGAAGACACCTTGCACGAAGGGGTAGACATTGTGATTTCTGATGTTTTAGAAGAGCTTCCTATCGGCGTCACCAAATCTTTAAATTGGCATATTCCTCCTACTCTTGGGGATTGGGAAAATTTTCAATGGTCTTTAGATCACTAATTCATTAGTAAAATGTGCGTTCTTTTGATAATCAAGTAGCATTTTACTGAAAAGTTCGCTAAAATAAAAGAAAAAGTAGTGGGGGTAATGATCATAGAAAGTTATAAAGATCCATCGTTAAAGATATTTAGTTTAAATTCAAATAAGCCATTAGCTGAAAAAATTGCCAATGTTGTTGGCACTCAATTAGGAAAATCTTCCGTGAAGCAATTCAGTGATGGAGAAATTCAGATCAATATTGAAGAAAGTATTCGTGGCGACCATGTTTACGTAATTCAATCAACTAATTATCCAGTCAATGATCATCTTTTAGAGTTACTTATCATGATTGATGCACTCAAACGAGCAAGCGCAAAAACCATCAATATCGTTATGCCTTATTATGGGTACGGTCGACAAGATCGTACTGCAAAGCCCAGAGAACCAATTACAGCTAAGTTAGTGGCTAATTTAGTGCAAAAAGCTGGCGCAACAAGAATGTTAATGTTAGATTTGCATACCGTGCAATTACAAGGATTCTTTGATATCCCCGTAGATAATTTATTTACCATGCCTTTATTTGCCAAGCATTATCAAGAATGTGGTTTGTCTGGTGAAGAGGTTGTCGTAGTTTCGCCTAAAAATAGTGGGGTTGGCCGTGCGCGTGTGCTTTCAGAATATTTAGATGCAACCTTAGCAATTGTAGATCAACCAACTGACGAGCAAGAAGAAGCAATAGGGTCAGTGATTGGCAATATTCAAGGGAAAACTTGTATCATGGTAGATGACATGATTAATACGGGAGAAACGTTAGCCCGTGCAGCGACTATTTTAATGGAAAATGGCGCAAAAGCGGTTTACGCATGTGCTTCCCATGGCCTTTTTTCAAATGGAGCAACGACTATCTTGAAAGAAGCGCCAATTCAAAAAATTTGTGTGACGGATTCAATCGATTTTGCTGGCAAAGAACAGCTTGCCAATTTAGAAATTATCACGAGTGCTGAATTGATAGGTAAAGGAATCAAAGGAATTCATGAAAATAAACCATTAAGTCCATTATTTAAATTATAAACAAAGGAGTTTGACCGATGACATTTGAACAAATTCTTCCTCACTTAAAACAAGGGGAAAAAGTAATTCGTAGTGGATGGGGTGGGGCTGAGTTGTACGTTGTGTTAGAAAAAGCAAGCACCCATCAAGAGGAAAAAATGAACCCTTATTTTCTCATCAATGTAACAGGAGAAGGCTATACAATGTTTACCCCAACGGTCTGTGATATTTTAGCAGAAGACTGGGAAATCGTTCAATAAAGAGAAAAAAGCTCATGAATTCATGGGCTTTTTGTCACGTTAAGGGAGGTTTTAAGATGGAATTTAAAGGATTTAAGGAAAAAGTTGTTTTTATTACGGGTGTTTCATCTGGGATTGGACAAGCACAAGCAATCGCTTTTTTAGAGCAAAATGCCTATGTATTTGGGATGGATATTGCTGAAAAGGGAATTTTCGCGGTAGCAGAATTTCAAAATAATCCTCATTTTGCCTATTTTCTTGGAGATACATCAAAAAAAGAAGAAGTTGAAGAAGCAGTGAAAAAAGCGATGCAGCAATTTGGTCAAATTGATATTTTATTAAATACCGCGGGTATTTTAGATGGCTATGCGCCTACGTTGGAAACAGATGAAAGTTTATGGGATCGTATTATGACTGTTAATGTAAAAGGAACCTATTTAGTGACAAATGCTGTTTTACCACATATGGTTGCTAGAAAAAGTGGTGTCGTCGTAAATATGGCGTCAATTGCGGGTTTTGTAGCAGGAGGCGGAGGTGCAGCGTATACGGCTTCTAAGCATGCTATTATCGGCTATACAAAACAGTTAGATTATGACTATGTAAAATTAGGAATACGGGCAAATGGAATTGCACCAGGGGCGATTGAAACGCCAATGAATCAGGCCGATTTTGCTGGAGATGGCAAAATGGCAAAATGGGTCGCTAAGGAAACGCCTGCAGGTCGATGGGCGAAGGCACAAGAAGTAGCCAATTTAACTTTGTACTTGGCCAGTCCAGAAGCAGACTATATTCATGGTACGATTATTCCAATTGATGGTGGGTGGTTAGGAAAATAAATTCCTAATTGGTTTTAATCGTGTATAATAAGAATTGCGGATAAATTTTCTATTGGCACTATGACACTTTTGGTTCAAGCGCTTGCCTGAATCATTTCCTTTGGTCGTAGTTATTACTAAAATAGTTGAAAGATGAGGCTATTTTATAAAGGAGAACTAAAAATGAATCAATCAAAAACAAGACAAGTTTCAAAATGGTCTATTGGGGCTATTTCAAAAATGGGTATGGTGACAGCCTTGTATGTTGCAGTGACAATTTTTCTTTCAGTGATGAGCTTTGGCGTGATTCAAATTAGGTTATCTGAAGGGTTTAATTTTTTAGCAATTTACAATAAGCGGTACATTCTTTCAATTACATTGGGCGTAATGATTGCAAACATAGCCTCTCCTTTAGGGATTGTTGATGTTATTATTGGCGGTAGTGCAACGTTTTTGACGTTACTAGGCGCTTCTTTTGTTGCGGGGAAAATTTCTCATCCAATTTGGAAAATAGTGGCAACGACTATTATTTTTAGCTTTTCGATGTTTACAGTTGCAGGAGAGTTGGCATTTTTTTACCAACTGCCTTTTTGGTCGACTTGGGGCATCGTTGGGTTAGGAGAGCTTATTTCAATGAGTTTAGGTGGTGTGTTGATGCACCTAGTTAATAAAAAAATTGATTTATCGGTTTAGTAGAAAAATCACCTGTCAACATTTGACAGGTGATGCAAAAGAATTTAGTTCGTTTTATATCCTGATGTAAACTCAAAAAGGTGAGCATACCAAGGAAGTTTAGTAGAGTCAAAGTCTTCAAGGGAAGTGGTTTTTTTTAGAAAAAGCACTCCTTGTTTAACGGACAAAATGGTCAGTTGAATGTTGCTAAGGTGTTCTTGTGTAACGATTTCGAAAGCAGAGTGACGCTGAATGAAGTCAATCTCTTTCTTTTTTTGATTAAGGGCGGTAGTGGTGAATAATTTTTTTAAAGTTGGGATGTCACTGAAGGATTTGGACATGCTTTCCATAAAACGCCTCTTTTCTTGTTGCAGTTGTGTGAGTTCTGTTTGTAGTTGGTGCAATTCATTAATTTTCAACTTATTTACAGGGTCAGTGATTGTCTCAATCAAAACAGTGAGGTAAGTTTTAAAATAGGTATCCAATAGTGTCAGAGCATCAAGAATAGTTTGAGCAATCAATTGATAACGTTCACAATAAGATTTAGTCGTTTCAGGTAGTTCAGAATGCTTTAGAAACAGCTGGTTTTCTGTAATTGATTTCATTAAATAGTGAGAAACAGTCTCTTTTAATTGCGGGAGTTCAGTTGAAAATGATTGGATTTCTTGAAGGGGTGTTTTAGTCATATTTGCACCTCATTCCTAAACTGAATGTAGTTTTTTTCTAATTGTTGCAACTCAAATAGGGTTTTTAATCGAATTTGTTTCAGTTCTTCTTCGCCTACAATCAATTGTTGTTGGAAAAGTCGACTTTCTTCTTTTAACTGTTCTAATTCTTCATTAACGCTTGTTTCTGAACTTGTTCCGCTACATAATTGAAGAATTTTTTCCCAAAGGTACTGTTCTTTTTTTGAAAAATATTGTGAATCTAGAAATGCATGTTCTACTATTACATGCGTCTCCTTCAAATGGCGTAATTCGAGTTTTTTAGCTGTTAGTTGTTGTTGTAATTTTCTGCAAGTATCTTGTGTTGGTAGCGTCATAATAAGGTCCTCAACTTAGTTTCTAGGTTCTTGGGATAGGCCATATAGAACACACTCCTTACATTTAGTGATCTTTTTTTAGATATATTCTTTAAGTTCTTTTTTAGTATTTTTTATATTATACCATGTTTTGCGTTAAGTTGAAGTAGTTGTGTCAAATAATCCTACATTAAATAACGAAATTATAAAAAGAACCAACTGGTTTTAATCAGTTGGTTCTTTTAGTTGCGTAGAAATTACTAAAGAAAGTTTAGAAAAAAATCATGAATTGTCCTTCGTAATTTAGTTAAATTGAAAGAGTCGTTATTGAGAAATGTTATAACCGTTAGAGATAATAAAAATACAATTAAAAGAGTCCAACTATAATTCATAATAGAAAAACTAATGGGCAAATTTAATCGTAATTTTTTAGAGAGGAAAGTGTATAGGGTCATTCCAAAGATTCCTCCTAAAAAGCAGCCGATCATGATAAAAGGATAGCATTTGTTTAAAATAGAAGCATGGATTTTTTGCTTTTCAAATCCCAAAGCACTTAAAATTTGCCGATAGTTGGTCTGGCTAGCTAGCTGATGATAGAATATAGCGTATATTGTAAGAGCTGTTATGCAAATCGTGATTAAAACAAAGACGCTGACAAGGGTGCGAAGGGAGTCGTTGGACAATGCAGCGTTTGTTTGACTGACTGCATCAACTGTTGGCAAACCTAATAAAAGGGTGGCTAAACGACTGGTTGCTTCCGCGGGAGTAGAAACAGAAGTCGGATTTTCCAATCTTTCATATAGCTTTCCTTTAAAATCAAGAGTATCTACGTCAAGAAGAGGTGTTCCAATTACTTGGTTAAGAGTAGTCGGCAATTCAAGCTGGAAAGTGTCAGCAGTGCTTTCTTTCTTAAAGACCTCTTGATAATAGGCAGATGAAAGATAGAAGCCTTCTTGCTCTATTTTTAAGATTTTTTCAATTAAAAGGAGCTGTTTTTGTCCTTTTGCGTCATAAGCTACAACTGAGTCACCCCTTTTTAAGCGTTGGTTTTTTGCAGTTTTTTCGGTTAAAAGGGCACCTTTAGTTGGAAGCAAGTTAGCAAGATCGCTTTTTTCTTTAGGAACAATCAAAGAAACCGAGGAGCCGTTTGTTAAGGTAATGTCTTCTTTATGGACCAGTGGCGGTGCTTCAATTGAATAGTAATGGAGAAGCTTTAAATAATCTGGTTTGTCCGTTTGCTCTTTTATTGGATGCAATTTAACTTCTAAAATAGTTGGATGTTCTTTTAGTTCATTCGTTTGAATAGTGAGCAGGCTATTTATTCCTAGAAATAAAAGTGTCACTGCAATAGTAATCGGGACGACAACTGAAACGGTCAGATGCTGGATTTGTTTGATAGCTTTTGTCTGTTTATGAGTAATGATGAGTGAATCATATAAGACTGGTAATAGATTGATTAATAAAGTCAGCCCAAAAGCAACGGCTAAGACTTGTTTATTGAGAAGGAATTGAGCGTTTTCAATTAAATAGCTTTTTTGATAAAGTTTAAAAACGACCATAGGAATACCGTAAATTCCGATAAAGCAACCGGCTACTAAACCTATTAAAGCGGCACTTGTATTCAACAATAAAGTAGGCGCAAAAATAGGGAAGGGAGGAACGCCTAAAGCTTTTAACGTAGCGAAGCGTGGTTGGTTTTTTCTTAAGGAATTAAAGATTAAGCTAGCTGCTACAAACATGGTTAGTCCGTAAACGATAACTGGTGCTATTTGGGTCACGTATTTTAAATGTAACAACTCTTTTTGATAGGCAGCATAACTAGGATTTTCAGTAGCCTTTTCGATAGAAAAAGCAGGTGCCTTCACTTGTTTAATTTGTTTGCTAACGTTATGTTTATCCTTGGTTTCTTTTTTTATTTCCGTTTCAAGTACCGTTTTTTGTTGAGCCAGTGTTTCTTTTAATTCAGCCAAGCTTTGCTCATCAGCAGCCACCATTTCAGAATCTGTGGTTGCCAATTCATTTTGTGTTTGTTGAATGTCTTCTTTTTCAAATAGTTTCGTTTCATAGTCCGATTCACTATCCGAAAAACGTTCTTCAAGTTGGCTCAATTGGTCAAGGGCGGTAGTGAGTGTTTCATTTTGTTGGGCTAAAATAGCTTCATTGGCAGTGAATTGTGTTTGAGACGTCGCCAGTTGATTGAGTTGAGCTGCTATTTTGGCTTGCTGGGTCTGATAGTTTTTTAAACGTGACTCGTATTTTTTTTGTGCCTCTTTTTGTTGGGCTGGATGTTGAATCTGTTTGATTTTTTTAGCATCGGCGTCTAATGAATCTTGCAAAGCAGCTACCTGTTCTTGATTGGCTTCAACAAGTTGTGTAAATTCATCCAAGCTATTTTGATTTTCTGCCATCAGCGTTTCTGACTCTTCGATGGCAGTGGTCATTGTTTCAACTTCTTGAATTTTTGCAGTCAGGAGTTGTTCGTTTTGTTGAAAAGTAGCTTGCGCTCCTGTGAGTTCACTTTCTATTGTTGTGAGTTGTTGGGAAAGGGCGCTTTTTTCAGCTTCTAACGCTATTTTTTGTTCAGAAACTATTTTTTCGGAGTCGCTTATTTCCGTTGTTTGATTGTCTAGTTCCGCGGTTAAATCAGCAATTTTTTCTTCGATATCTGCTTGCTTTGTAAGCAGTGCCTCTTTGGCCTCTTCCATTTTTTGAATGCCGATTTGATTGAGGGCGGTTCTCGTCTGTCTCGCTTGTTTAGAGAGCTCTTGCTGGTAAGGCGTTTGATAATGAGTTTTATTTTTAGTTGTTTGGTAAGTCAAGATTAAATCGTTTTTAGTTGATAAGTTAAAATCCTGTTCTAGAATCACTGAGATAAACGCAATCTCGCCATTTCCAATTGGGCTAATGCCACGGAATTGAGTGTGGATAAATTCAGGACTAGAAACAAACCCGACGACTTGAAAGGTTGTTTTCTTTAACTGATTCTGAGTGTTATGGTTGAGATCGTCTAGAAAAGTAATGTTCGAACCTAGAGGATAAATAGTTGCCATCTTTTGGTCTAGCACTATTTCACCACTTTTTTGAGGAAAGGAACCTTGTTTCAGTTGATAGGGTACGTTCTTTTGTTGTGCGTTTGATTTTGGCATCGAGCGAATCAAGGCAACTTGTTGCTTGTAGTCACTAATTGCAAACTCAGAATAGCCTAAGTAATGATTTGCTAGTTTTACTTGTTCTTGTATCGTGCTGAAATCATCTGAGGTAAAACCGGCTGTGGATTTGATAGTGGCATCTGGTAAATGATACGATTGATAATAACGGTCGCCAGTTTTGAGCATGGTTGGGTAAATGGCTTGTCCACCAATAAACAGACTAGTTCCTAACAAAAATAAAAAGGCAAGAGCCAGTAAACGCTTCTTAGCTTTTTGTAGTTCACGAAAACAGTCATTTTTAAACTTGTTCATGAAAGCACGCCTCCTTACCATTTTAAATCAGCTATCTTAGCTGGTTTTTTATTGGATTTAATAGCTGTAACGTGGCCTTTTGATAAGGTAAGTACACGATTGGCAAAGGGAATCAATTGTTTTCGCTTTGTTGCAAGAAGAATCGTTGTTCCTCGTTTTTTAGCAGTTTCTTGAAGAAAAATCAAAACAGTTTGTGCTGAAAAAGAATCTAAAGCACTAAGCGGCTCATCTAACAATAAAACCTTTGGTTTTTTGACAAGTGCTCTTGCTAAGAGAACCAACTGATAGTCACCGCTTGAAAGGTCACTTGGAAAGCGATCTAACGCTTCATGAATTCCAACTTGCGCAAGGATGTGTTTGGGTTCATAAGAAAAAGGCGCTTGTGCAGCGACTAGTTCAATATTTTCTTGAATGGTAAGGGAATCAATTAACGGTACATCTTGAAGAACCAACCCAAGCTCTTCTTTTCGATAGCGTGCACGCTGAGGTTCATTTAATTCATGAACCTTTTTTTTATTGATTAAAATTTTTCCTGCGTCTGCCGTTTCTAAACTAGCAAGTACTTTTAGAAGGGTCGTTTTTCCAGAACCAGAGCAGCCACTAATCAGTGCGAGCTCCCCTGTTTTGATTTGAAAAGTTACATTACTGAGAATTCGTTTGTTCTTTTGTTCCGAGAAAGCATTTTTAGTTAAACCGATTACGTTAATCATGGTGTTCTCCTTTACAGTATGAATCCTTTTAGTTGATGTGGATAATGAATTCGTAAAATAACAACTTTAATAATAATGGCTGTTTCTTAATATCATACCATAAACTACGGGAGGATAATTATTTAAGTATTCGCTAATTTCGAGAATTAAAAAAAACGTAAAAATTGAATTTTAGGTCGATCTTTATGGCAAAAATCATCCGGAATAGCGCTTTCTTGTGACGATAATCATTGAAATCACGTTATTTGTAAAAATATTAGCAAACATTATGGAAATTTTGCACTTATATTGATACAATATGAGGTGTAGATTCCTGAATTCTTTTGAAACTGAAGTTGACTTTAGTTGAGCTAGGATTTAAGTAATACGTACTATAGATATTTCACTAGGAGGAATTAGATTATGGCATTAGTATCAGCTACAGAAATGTTAAACAAAGCACGCGAAGGTAAATATGCAGTAGGTGCATTCAATACCAACAATTTAGAATGGACAAAAGCAATTTTAGTGGGAGCTCAAGCAGCTAACTCACCTGTAATGATCCAAACTTCAATGGGTGCGGCTAAATACATGGGTGGATACAAAGTTTGTTACGATCTTGTAAAAGATTTAATTGATTCAATGGGAATCACTGTTCCTGTTGCACTTCACTTAGATCACGGTGATTACGAAGCAGCTCTTGAATGTATCGAAATTGGATACACTTCAGTAATGTTTGATGGTTCTCACTTACCATTTGAAGAAAACATGGAAAAAGCTAAAGACGTTATTGCTAAAGCACATGCTAAAGGCGTTTCTGTTGAATGTGAAGTTGGAAGCATCGGCGGAGAAGAAGACGGAATCATCGGTTCAGGCGAATTAGCTGACCCTAAAGAATGTAAATTAATCGCTGATCTTGGCGTTGATTTCTTAGCTGCTGGTATTGGTAACATCCATGGTTCATACCCAGCTAACTGGACAGGTTTAAGCTTTGAAACGTTATCTGCAATTGCAGACATCACTGGTGGACATTTACCATTAGTATTACACGGAGGTTCAGGAATTCCAGTAGAACAAGTTAAAAAAGCAATTTCTCTTGGCGTTTCAAAAATCAACGTAAATACTGAGTGTCAAGAAGTATTTGCAGCTGCAACTCGTAAATATATCGAAGAAGGCAAAGACCAACAAGGTAAAGGTTTTGACCCTCGTAAATTATTAGAACCAGGAACTACTGCAGTTACTGAGTTAGTTAAACAAAGAATTGAATGGTTTGGTTCAACTGGTAAAGCTTAATTTTTAAGCCTTGCTTATTTGAAGCTAAAACAATAAAATCAGCAATGGGCTTCTTTAAGAAGACCATTGCTGATTTTTACATAGAAGAAAAAGGGAGTATGTTATGCGGTTAGATAAATTATTATTTGAAACAGGCTATGGCTCTAGGAATCAAGTGAAGCAATTAATTAAACGAAAGCAAGTCCGTATCAATGGTGAGTTGGTCTTAACAGATGGTTATAACGTCGATCCTGAAGTACAAACAGTCCTTGTTTCAGGAAAACAAGTCCACTATCAAGCGCATGTGTATTATATGTTAAATAAACCAGCAGGCGTTGTCAGTGCGGTGCGTGATGCCAAAAATCAAACCGTTATTGATTTGATTGCGAAAAAAGATCAACGTCCAGGATTATTTCCAGTAGGCCGTTTAGATCGAGATACGGAAGGGTTGTTGTTAATAACGAATAATGGTCAATTGGCGCATCAGTTATTAGTTCCTAAAAAAGAAGTGGTAAAAAAATATGAAGCAATTGTTAATGAACCAGTTACAGATGCAGATGTTCAAGCATTTAAGGAAGGAATTATTTTTCATGGCGGTATTCAATGCAAACCTGCTGAATTGCGTATTTTAGAAACTATGGAGAATGAAAGTCGCGTTTTATTAGCTATTAGTGAAGGGAAATTTCATCAAGTTAAAAAGATGTTTTTATCTGTTGGGAAAAAAGTAACGTATTTGAAGAGAGTAGCTATGGGGACATTGGTTTTGGATGAAGGACTAGAAAAGGGTTCTTATCGAGCATTGACGAATGAAGAGCTGGAAAACTATCAGCGTTACTTTATATAAAAAAGGCTGTAATAAACACCAACCTGATTTTAGGCGTGTTTTTTACAGCCTTTTTACTAACACTCTATATCGAGTGTTTCGCAATAATAGCCTTTGCCACCAACATAAACTTGTTCTATTTCATTTGTGTGAGTGGTTGTTAGTTTTACCAATATTTCGGAGGGAGCGTTTAGAGAATAACCTTGTTCAAATACGTAAAGTTCTTTTTTTAAATCGTTTTGTTGATAAAGGTAGCAAGCTAATGCACCGTTTGAAGTACCAGTAGCGGATTCTTCATTGATATCGTATAGGGGAGCAAAGTTTCTACATATGATGCGATCGTCATCAATGGTATATAGGTGCATTCCGATAACTTGATAGTTCTTACTGATTTCTTTAATTTTTTCAAAATTAGGTTGAAGTGCATGCAGTTGGGTTTCGCTTTTGATAGGAATTAACAGATCCTTTAGACCTGTGGAAACAATTTGGATAGGCATTTTACTGTCAATAGCTTCAATGTCAAAACAGTCAATAAACACATTTTCAGGCACAACATCATAAAATAGTGGTTTGTTTTGCTCCATAAACAAGACATCATCTTCTATGGAAATACTAAGCACACCGCTATTGGTTTCTATTGTATAGCAATGTTTAAATAGTTTCTTTAAGTGCATCAAGATGACGAAAGAACCAATTGTAGCATGACCACATAAATCAACTTCTTCCTTAGGTGTAAAATACTCAAATTTATAATCGGCAATGTCAGAATCTGATATAAAAGCAGTTTCTGCATAACCCAGCTGTTTAGCGATTGCCATCTTTTGGATAGTGGTCAACGACTCATTTTCCATCAATACCACACCTGCTTTATTTCCGCCGCCTTGATTCTTACTAAATGCACTTGCAACATAAACCGATAGTTTCATAAGACCCCTTCCTTTCCTTGTAGTATAAACACTACTTTTGATAATAAAGTAAGAGGCAAACTATCTTCAAGCATGTCTATGCCTAAAAATAATTTGCCTATCTGTTTTTTTAGTCTTCTAAGTTGACATTATGATGAACTTTTTGAACATCCTCTAGATCTTCTAGAGCATCAATCAGATTTTCAAATTTTTCTAAATCTTCACCTTCTAAAGTCACTTCATTTTGTGGAATCATTTCGATTTCAGCAACGGTAAAGTCTTCAATTCCTAATTCTTTTAATGCTCCTTGAACTGTATGGAAGTTTTCAGGTTCAGCATAAATAATGGTTTGACCGTCTTCGTCAGCAACGTCACGAACGTCAACATCGGCTTCCATCAATAACTCAAGCAATTCGTCAGCATCACGATTTTCTACTCCAAAAACGGCCGTATTATCGAAAAGATAGGCAACAGAACCACTCACACCCATATTTCCTCCATTTTTACCATAAGCGGCACGAACATCAGAGGCCGTACGATTCACATTATTTGTTAAGGCATCGACAATAATCATTGAGCCATTTGGTCCAAAACCTTCGTATCGTAATTCAGAGTAAGTTTCATCACCGGAACCTTTCGCTTTTTCAATCGCGCGATCAATGACATGTTTTGGCACGTTATAAGTCTTAGCACGTTCAATAACAAAGCGTAATTTTTGGTTAGAGTGAGGATCTGGATCCCCTTGTTTTGCAGCTACATAAATTTCAATGCCAAACTTAGCATAGATGCGACTTGTATTTTTGTCTTTTGATGCTTTTTTGTCTTTAATATTTGCCCATTTACGACCCATTCTTTTCACTCGCTTTCATTTATTCGATTCGTGTTCTACTGTGTTATTATACTTGGAAGTCCATGATTTGTTAAGTTTTTTTTGAAAATAACTCTTAGTAATGTTCTGATTGTAAAAAGAGATGCGCTTCAAGGTAGTTATAGATTACCGTAGAAATGTTAAACAGTAAGCCATTTGCTAGATAAACGGTTTCTTTGACAATCAAGGAGGGATCTCCCACTGGCAAATCTAACAGAAAGGCTTCATCGGCAGTTAACTTGCTGACATGAATAAATTTGTCAGAAAAACCAATGGATAATTTTAAATCGTCTTCAATATAAGAATAAATTGATTTCTCTGCGATTTCTTGGTTTAAATAGGGAATGATTTCTTTGTTGTAATAGGTGTACTCAATACTTAAGGGTTTTTCGTCGCTAAAACGTTGCCGTTTCAACCGATAAATAGGTGTCCCAATTGGGCAGTTCATCATTTTTGCGAGCTCTTCATCGGCTTCAATCAAGGTTAAGTCTAAAAGCTTTGAACGAATTGTTTTTTGAAGGAAATCTTTACTGATTCCCTTAACATTTCCGATATTAATACAATCTTCTTGTTCTGCTTTGCGAATGTAAATACCGCTTCCTTGGACTTGGTAAACTAGCCCTCTTAGAGAAAGGATTTCAATGGCTTTTCGAATGGTATTTCGACTTGCTTCAAAATCAATCATTAATTGATCCACAGTTGGTAATTTTGTATTTACTTCATAAACTTTTTGTCTGATACGGCGTTCGATTTCTTCAGCGATCACCTTATATTTAATCATAAAGGGTATTTCCTTTCTATTAATAGTGCTTGATGCATTTATTATAGCAGATAATGGCAAAGACGTTTGAGAATAATTATAAGTGATTGGGTATTGTAAAATTAGTACCAATGAATTATAATGAAATCATCAAAAGAAAGCGCTTTATTTTTAAAAATAAAAAATAGGGGGATTCAAAGATGGAAAAATTTATGACGGTATTAGAGGAGAAAATGACACCTATTGCAGTTAAACTCGACAACAATCGGTACATTACGGCAATTAAAGACGGTTTTTTTGGAGTCATGTCATTATTAATTATTGGGTCATTCTTTTTATTAGTTGCTAATTTACCAATTACAGGCTATCCAGAGTTTATGGCATCGCTATTAGGTGAAAATTGGACAACCTATTTCACTGTTCCTTATGACATGACGATGAATGTTATGACCTTTTATGTCATTATTGCAATGGCTCGAAGTTTAGCAAAAACCTACGGAATGGACAGCATTTCGTGTATTTCATCGGTAGTCGTTGCTTTCTTAATTTTAACACCAACATTTGAGTTTAAAGACGGAGCTCTCGGAATGGGAATCCCATTAAGTAATTTAGGCGCAAGTGGATTGTTTTTAGGAATGTTAACAGCAGTAGCAGCGGTTGAAATTGTTCATTTTATTGATAAAAAAGGTTGGAAAATCAAAATGCCTGATTCAGTTCCAGCCAATGTTTCTCGGTCATTTTCAGCGTTGATTCCAGCACTTTTTGTTATTATTATTTTTAACTTAGTCCGTATTTTGTTTAGTCTTACTGAGTTTGGTACAATGCAAGCGTTTATTTTCCATTATTTACAAGTTCCGTTAACAAGTCTAGGAAGCACGTTACCTGCTACGCTATTGATTACACTATTTGAAGCACTGTTATGGTGTTTTGGGATTCATGGTTCCAATGTAGTCGGCGGAATTATGCAACCTATTTGGTTATCCTTGACAGCAGACAATCAAGCAGCCTTTGCTTCTGGGGAAGCATTGCCTCATATTGTCAACTATCAATTTTATTCTAATTTTATGAAAATTGGTGGATTTGGTGGAACATTTGGTTTAGCTATTTTAATTTTATTATTTGCAAAATCAAGTCAATTTAAGGCGCTTGGAAAATTAGCCTTCGGACCAGGGTTGTTCAATATTAATGAGCCCTTGATTTTTGGGATTCCGATTGTTCTAAATCCAATCATGATGATTCCATTTATTTTGACGCCTCTTGTTTTATGTATTGTAGCGTATTTTTCAATGAAAACGGGTTTAGTCCCTTATACAAATGGCACGAATATTCCATGGACAACACCTCCTGTAATCGCTGGCTTTTTAGTAAGTGGTTGGCGAGGAGCGTTGTTGAATATCGTTCAAATTGTGATTTCAATGGCGATTTATTACCCATTCTTTAAATCAGCCGATAAAATCGCATATGACGCAGAAATGCAAACGTCAGAAGTAAGTGCTGAATCCGTAACCGAAGCTTAAAATAAATAGTAAAAAGGAGTTTTGATAATGTGTAGTTTGCCAAAAGATTTTTTATGGGGTGGCGCAGTTGCTGCCCATCAATTAGAAGGCGGTTGGAATCAAGGTGGCAAAGGGATGAGTATCGCAGACGTTTTGACAGCAGGAACAAAAGACCAACAGCGTTTGATTACAGAAGGATTATTGCCTGGGAAATATTACCCAAATCATGAAGCCATCGATTTTTATCATAACTATGAAGAGGATATCCAATTATTTGCAAAAATGGGTTTTAAGTGCTTTAGAACCAGTATTGCATGGTCGCGTATTTTTCCAAAGGGGGATGAGCTTGTTCCAAATGAAGAGGGCCTAGCCTTTTATGATAAGCTGTTTGATACATTATTAAAATACAATATTGAACCGGTAATCACCTTGAGTCATTTTGAGATGCCGTATCATTTAGCAACAGAGTATGGTGGTTTTTATAATCGAAAAGTAGTAGATTTATTCGTACGATACGCAACAACGGTAATGGAACGTTATCAATCGAAGGTGAAGTATTGGATGACGTTTAATGAAATTAACAATCAAATGAATACCAGTAATGATATTTTTGGTTGGACGTGTTCAGGAGTGAAATTTTCTGAATTTGCTCAGCCAGAAGAAGTGTTGTATCAAGTAGCACATCATGAACTGATTGCGAGTGCGTTAGTTGTTAAAAAAGGGAAAGAAATCAATCCAGATTTTCAAATAGGGTGTATGGCTTCATTTGTGCCAATTTATCCATATTCTTGTGCTCCTGATGATATGATGCTAGCAACAGAAAGTATGCACGATCGTTTCTTCTTTACGGATGTTCATATTCGTGGTCATTATCCAAATTATATTCTCAAAAAATGGGAACGAGATGGCATTCATGTTGCAATGGAAGCAGGTGACGAAGCCATTTTAGCTAGTGGGAAAGTCGATTATCTAGGGTTTAGTTACTATATGTCAAATGCAGTGAAGTCAGATGCGAGCAATGACAACAGTGAGTCACTAGATGGAAGCAATCATTATTCAGTACGAAATCCTTATGTGGAAGCGAGTGACTGGGGATGGCAAATTGATCCAGTTGGGTTGCGGTATGCACTAAATACGTTATACGAACGCTACGAAATTCCGTTGTTTATTGTCGAGAATGGCTTTGGTGCGATTGACGAATTAAAAGCAGATGGCAGTTGTGACGACGGGTATCGCATTGACTATTTAAAAGCGCATATTGCAGAATTTAAAAAAGCGGTTGAAATAGATGGCGTTGAGTTGATGGGCTACACGCCGTGGGGGTGCATCGATTTAGTTTCCTTTACGACAGGAGAAATGAAGAAACGTTATGGATTCATTTATGTAGATAAGGACAACGAGGGGAACGGAACGTTGCAACGTTCTAAGAAAAAAAGCTTTGATTGGTATAAGGAAGTCATTGCTAGTAATGGAGAACAATTGTAGTCAAAAAAGGAACTTCGCATCGAAGTTCCTTTTTTGATTTTGATTAACAAACCGCTCGTTTTCGTTTCTTGCCAACACGGTTCATTTCAACTACTTTTTCAATGCTTGTAATAGCAAGTGGAACTTTACAAGCAGTGTCCCCCATCCTAACGTTTACAGCTCCAATGGTAAGTGCGGTTTTTTTTGCTTCATCAAGTAAAGAAGGGCAATAACATCCAACGGATATCACAAAGCCATTCATCGTATAGCGAACAGCATTTTTTGCTTGATGAATGGTCTGTTCAATCGTATTTAATAAAAGAAGCACTTCTTGATGATTGATGGCAGTATCAGGAGCAATGGAGATAAACTTTCCATAACAACTCCAGCCGGTATCTTCAAGTAGTTCGTCATCTGAATGAATCCACTTTAAAGCCAATTCGATTGCGTAAGGACTCTCCGCAGCAACGCTAGCTACAATCGCTTCGCTGATGGCAGACCAGTTAGATGTATCTGCCCAATGTTCTAATTGATTTTTTGTCATTAACTTAGGATTGATAGCTAAGCCAGCTAAATATTGGGCATCTGAATTGCCAGTATCAAATAAATCTAAAGCAAGTTGTTGATTTTTTTTACTTCTTTCACAAGATGTTTTTTTAAATCGCCAATTTTCACTCCAAATAAAGGGCCAGGGGCACCATGGCGAATAAACGTTTTTTTTGTTTGTTGTGTTCCAAGAGCTTCAAGCTGGGCCATCACGTCTAGTACATTCATAGAATTTTCTCCTAATCGTTTAGTGGTTTGTTTTATTATATAGGAGACAAGGAGAGATATCTATTGAAATGTGGCAACGGATAAAACGATCTATGTTAAAATACAAAGTGAAAGATTTAACAAATGGGGGTGTTTATTTATGATAAAGCCAATTCATCAGTATCAAATCGCCATTTCTTCAATTCACGAGAAACAACAAGAACGTTTTTTTGGAACGAAGATTATTTTTGTTATAAAAGGAGCAGCTACGATTTGGATGGATGCTCAACAGCTGGATTTGCAGACGGATGATTTACTTGTAGTGAATCGAGGTGTGAACCATACGATAAGTGGTTCAAAAGACAGTCAAGTGATTGTCTTAAAAATAGTCGGAAACTTCTTTTTATCAAAGTATCCACAATATTTTCAATTTAACTTTGAATGTTTCTCTCGAGAAATTGATTTTGGGAAAGAAAAAGCAATTGAGGAATTGCGCCGTTACTTAGCTGAGATGGTCATTGCAGAGTTAAGCAACCATGAAAATTTCAAACTTGAAATTGAAAGCAATTTGTATCAAGTTATGTTACTTTTGACACGTTTTTTTAAGAAGCCTATTGTAAATCAAATCGAAAATGAAGTTCCAGATGAACGGATTTTAAAAGTAATTCAAGAGATTGAAGCAAACTATTATGAACCCTTAACCTTAAATGAAATGGCTCAAAAAGTTTACTTTTCTCCATCTTATTTATCACGGTATTTTAAAAAGGGAACGGGAGTGGGCTTTGTTCAATTTGTCAACCAAGTGAGATTGCGTCATTCAATTGAAGACTTAATTTATTCAGATATGGAAATCAATCAAGTCGCGTTGCAAAATGGTTTTTCAAGTGGGAAAAATTTTAGTCACTGCTTTAAAGAATATTACCATGTAACGCCAACCGACTATCGTCTTAAAAATCAAGTTACTAGAAAAAATGAAGACAATCTTGAAGATCAAGAAAGTAGTCCGTTGGAACTAACAGAAGTCTTGTTGCTATTAGCGAATTATTGTGACAATTTTGAACAATCTTCTCATGCTACTAGTAACAGTGTGGCTAATTTATCGATTGATGTTGAAAGGGAAAGGGTTGCAAAAGAATTGCCTTATGCGTCGTATATTGTTTTTATTGGCGAGTTAAAAGAGTTGTTAAAAAAACATGTTCAGCAACAAGTAAAGCAGGCTAAAACCGATTTTAGGATCACATATATAGGCGTGAAAAATCTCCTTTCAGAGAACACAATTTTAACGACGATTGAAACAGATGAAATAGTCCCCTCTTATTCTCCATATGATAGCGCGGATCTTGTATTAGATTTTATTTATCAAGAAAATCTGTCTTTATTTGTATACCTTAGCTACCATGAGATGGAAGAAAATCAAGGCGACTATCTATTAAAATTAAAGGCTTTTATTGCACATGCTATTCAGCGTTATGGCAGAGAATTTGTAAGTCGTTGGCGTTTTATGTATTACCATAAAGAATGGGATAACACTGTAGCCAAGCATCACGAAATGTATTACTTGAATGTGGTGGCGCTTTTGAAAGGAATGGTGCCTAGTGTGAAAATAGGGACATTTTTACCTTTTTCAGACAAAACAGAAACCATTCCAGCAAGTCAGCAGTGGCAAATCACAAAACAACATGAAATTGATTTTATCGCTTTTCATGCAAATCAAAATGAGGGAATTGATTTTGAACAAACCAATGAAGTGATTTTTAATACAGCCCAAAATTATTTAATAAAAAAAACGTCAAGCTTTAAAAAATTTCTAGCGAGCCATCATATGAAGCAGCCGATTACATTGATTGATTGGAATACGTTGACGGGGGAAACGCGTTTTACAAATGGAACTTTTTTTCGAGGCGCTTTGATTATGCAAGCCATTTTTGACCTTAGTTATGAAGTTGAGGGGCTGGGATTTTGGATCAATACAGAAAGCCATGAAAAAAATCAACATAGCCAATCCATTAATATTGAAGGGATGGAACTATTTCACTTTTTTAACGGAAAACGTCCAGTGTATCATGCGCTAGCATTTAAAGAACGGTTAAAAGGAACCTTGATAGGACAGGGCGTAAATTATCTCTTAACTGAAAACTGTGATGGCTATCAACTGGTGTTGATTAATTGCAATCCATTTAATCCGCGCTTATCAGTGGAAGATTTTTTTATTCAACGACGTCGAAAAGAATATTATGTTCAAATCAAAGGATTGAAGGTAGGAATCTATCAAGTTAAGCGACTTAAATTCGATCGAGAGCATGGCGCTTTATACTCGAAATATGGAGAATTTAATAGTCAGTATGGTGTGGATCATGAGATGATGGATTATATTTTACGCAATTCAGAACCGGTTTTGTCAGTTGGAGACGAGGAAATAGCAAGTCAATGGTCTTTTTATGAGTACTTGGATTTTAATGCAATTCATTTTATTGAACTAAAAAAAGTTTCGAAAGAATAAAAGACAAAAATCGCCCCTTGCTTTTTGTTGTAGCAAAGCAGCTAGAGAATAGAAAGGTTAAAAATAAAACAGAAAGTAAAAGAAATGCTCCTTATAAGGAGGGTTTCTTTTTTTATACTGATAGTAGAAAGGGTGCGGGCGAGATGAAAAAGAATTTGTTTGAAAAATTAGATGAAAAAGAAACTCGAATGGTGGAAATTAGGCGCTATTTGCATCAACACCCTGAGCTTTCTTTTCAAGAAACCAAAACAGCTGCTTTTATCACTAATTTTTATCAAGGATTGGACTGCGAAGTACAAACGCATGTGGGGGGGAATGGGATTGTTGTGACAATTGACAGTGGTTTTCCAGGGAAAACTCTTGCAATTCGAGCTGATTTTGATGCATTGCCAATTCAAGAAGAAACGGGTTTGCCCTTTGCATCGCAAAATTCTGGAGTGATGCATGCTTGTGGTCATGATGGACATACTGCATACATGATGATTTTAGGAGAGACGCTTATTGAGTTAAAAAATCAATTTGTTGGAAAGATTGTTATTTTGCATCAACCAGCAGAAGAAACGCCTCCTGGTGGAGCTAAGGGAATGATTGAAGCTGGTTGTTTGGAAGGCGTGGACCACGTGGTGGGGATTCATGTGATGTCTACGATGCCAACAGGAGAAATCAACTATCGTGAAGGTGCGATTCAAACTGGACGTTCTTATTTTAAGTTGAAAATTAAAGGACAAGGAGGGCACGGGTCATCTCCTCATTTATCGAATGATGCGATTGTGGCTGCTAGTCATTTTGTTACGGCGACACAAACCATTGTGAGCCGTCGTTTAAATCCTTTTGAGATGGGGGTTGTAACAATTGGGTCATTTGATGGAAAAGGAAGTTTTAATGTGATTAAAGATACCGTTAATCTTGAGGGGGATGTTCGCGCTATGAGTGAGGATACAAGAAAAACGATTCAAGAGGAAGTCAAACGCTTAGTTATAGGATTAGAGTCTATGTTTGGTGTAACGTGTGAATTGACTTACAACGATGATTATCCAACGCTAATAAATGACCTTGAGCTAACCGATTTTATTGTCCGGTCATTGAAGCAATCAAAAATTTCAGAAGTGACGGAAATCAAACGATGTGACCCACAACCGCCGTCAGAAGATTTTGCTTATTACGCCCAAGAGCGACCAAGTGTCTTTTTTTATGTTGGAGCAATGCCTGAAAATGGGGTTTTTTATCCGCACCATCATCCAAAATTTGAAATCAATGAAAAAAGTTTATTGATTAGTGCGAAAGCAATGGGAAGTGTTGTATGTGACTACTTAAATGGGGGAGAAGACTAAAATGGAAGCAACAAGTTATAAAGGTACAAATAAATTGATTGTAGGAATTGTATTCGGCGTGATTACCTATTGGTTGTTTGCACAATCGATGGTAAACGTTGTTCCAGCAGTCCAGCAAGATTTAGGGATTTCGTTGAGTATTTTAAATGTAGGCATTAGTATGACTGCTTTATTTTCTGGTATTTTTATTGCGGTGACAGGTGGATTAGCCGATAAAATAGGTCGTGTGAAAATGACGTATTTAGGGTTTATTTTAAGTATAGTAGGTTCACTTTTATTGATTATATGTCAAGGAACATTTTTGTTGATTGTTGCGCGAATTATTCAAGGATTATCTGCAGCGTGTATTATGCCGGCAACGTTAGCCTTAATGAAAACCTATTTTGAAGGTGCTGATCGTCAGCGAGCATTAAGTTACTGGTCGATTGGCTCGTGGGGAGGCTCTGGAATTTGTTCATTTGCTGGTGGTGGGATTGCAACTTATCTAGGTTGGCGATGGATTTTTGTTTTTTCAATCGTGATAGCATTGATTGGGATGATTCTAATTAAAGGAACTCCCGAGAGTAAGGTTGCGCGTTCGGAGACAGAGACATCATTTGATTATGGGGGACTCGTGACCTTTATTGTTTCGATGGTGGCCTTGAATCTAGTGATTACCCGTGGTGGACAATTTGGTTGGACAAGTTTGACTACCTTGATTTTAGCAGGCGTCTTTTTACTATTTGTCAGTCTTTTTTTCTATATTGAAAATCGCAAAGCAAATGGCTTTATCGATTTTTCACTTTTTAAAGAAAAGAAATACCTAGGTGCAACGTTGTCTAATTTCCTTTTAAATGCGGTAGCAGGAACGTTAGCTGTTGGGAGTATGTATGTACAAGAAGGCCGAGGATTAACCTCCTTTCAAGCAGGGTTATTGTCGCTAGGCTACCTAGCTTGTGTGCTGATAACCATTCGAATTGGTGAAAAATTGTTACAAAAAATGGGAGCAAAAAAACCAATGGTTATCGGTTCTATTTTAGCCGCAGTAGGAGTGATTATGATGAGTCTTACATTTGTTGAAGGAATGACTTTTCATGTAGTTTATTTTCTAGGATTTGCCTTATTGGGAACAGGGCTAGGAGTCTACGCTACTCCATCAACAGACACAGCCATTTCAAGTGCACCGTTAGATAAAGTTGGTATGGCTTCAGGTGTCTATAAAATGGCAAGCTCGTTAGGCGGTTCGTTTGGTGTGGCTATTTCAGTTGCAGTCTATGCAATTGTTAAAAACACTTCAGGAATTGAAACGGCTGGGATGGTAGGATTGCTAACGAATGTCTTCTTTTGTTTAGTGTCTTTAGTAGCCATTGTAGTCGTTGTACCAAACCATGAATAAAGCTAAATTAAAAAATTGAAAAGAGGAATTAATCGTGTTTAGAGAAAAATTAATGAATTTATTAGATGAACGAAAAGAAGAAATGGTTGAGATTCGTAGACATTTCCATGAAAATCCAGAATTGTCTTTTAAAGAAGAGAAAACAGCTCAATACATCATTGACTTTTATCAAGGCAAAGAAGTCAAAATTCAAACAGAAGTTGGTGGAGTTCATGGTATTATTGTCACAATTGAAGGGGGCCAACCTGGCAAAACAATTGGATTAAGAGCAGATTTTGATGCACTGCCAATTCAAGAAGAAACAGGGCTACCATTCGCTTCAAAAAATCCAGATGTCATGCATGCCTGTGGTCACGATGGACATACTGCTTATTTGATGATTTTAGCTGATTGTCTCATTCGATTAAAAGAAGAACTTCCTGGAAAAATTAAAATTATTCATCAACCTGCAGAAGAAACACCACCGGGCGGAGCTAAAAGCATAGTTGAATCAGGAGAATTGGATGATGTTTCTGAAATCTTTGGTATTCATTTCTTTCCAATGGGAAAAGCTGGAGAAATTGGCTATCACAAAGGCTTTTCAATGGCTGGTA
This sequence comes from Carnobacterium divergens, assembly GCF_900258435.1. Lineage (NCBI taxonomy): Bacteria > Bacillati > Bacillota > Bacilli > Lactobacillales > Carnobacteriaceae > Carnobacterium > Carnobacterium divergens. The sequence continues at coordinate 478,549 of NZ_LT992558.1, forward strand.
GAACGTATTTTAAACTAGGGGTTCAGGGGCAAGGTGGACACGGGTCTTCTCCTCATATGGCCAATGATGCGATTGTGGCTGCTAGTTACTTTGTCACAGCGGTTCAAACGGTTATCAGTCGTCGCTTAAATCCTTTTGAAATGGGCGTTGTAACGATTGGGTCATTTGATGGTAAAGGAAGCTTTAATGTCATTAAGGATTATGTTGAACTAGAAGGTGATGTTCGATATATGACTAAAGACACTCAAGATAAAATTGCTTTTGAAGTGAAACGACTTGCAGAAGGATTAGAGAAAATGTATGGCGTGACAGTAACGTTAACGTACACAGCCGATTATCCACCTTTATACAATGATCCAGCAGTTACAGATTTGGTAGTAGATTCTCTTCAATCAGGAATAGGAGAGTACTCAACAGCTATTAATGAAACAGATATGCTCTCAGGTTCAGAAGACTTTGCTTATTATTTAGAAAAAATTCCAGGTACGTTTTTCTACATCGGTAGTGCTCCAAAGGGAGACGGCCCCGTTTACTTTAACCACCATCCAAAATTTGATTTAGACGAAGATGCCTTACTAGTTGCTGCAAAAGCTGTTGGAGATGTGGTATGTGGCTATTTTAAGCTTAATTAAGCAAAGGACAATCGTTGGTCGTAATTCTAGTGTAGATGTATTATAATAGAGATTACTAACTTATTGGAGGAACAAACATGCAATCTTTACCAAATTGTCCTGAATGTCAGTCAGAATATACTTATGAAGATGGTAGCCTTTTGGTTTGCCCAGAGTGTGGTCATGAGTGGAGTGTAGAATCAAACGAAGAAACGAATGAGCAAAACGTTATCAAAGATTCTAACGGCAATATTTTGAATGATGGAGACACCATTACTGTAATCAAAGACTTAAAAGTCAAAGGAAGTTCATCTGCATTAAAAATGGGAACACGCGTTAAAAATATTCGTTTAGTTGATGGAGACCATAACATTGATTGTAAAATTGATGGCTTTGGTCCAATGAAATTAAAATCGGAATTTGTTAAAAAGATTTAATTCGTAAAAACAGCGAAAAGGTAGCTAAGTGAAGCTATTTTTTCGTTGTTTTTTTTAATTTTAAAAAAGCGATTACATTGATAGACCAATTTACAAAATTCACACAAAAATAACATCAAAAACTGATAGATATTTTAAAAGAATCTGCTAAAATGAAAGGGAGTACAGATTTTATTGACTAATAGAACTAATGGTATGAAAAACTGGCTTCATTTAGTATATAGAGAATGAAAAAAGAGACATATTAGCAGTTCAACTCTTAATTTTTGTCGCTCAAAACAATAGATGGAGGGATGTTGTGTTGGAAAATAAAAAAGTTGGCAAGCGTTATACGAAGCAATTTATGCTTCATTTAGTAATGGTAACGCTAATGGTATTTGGGGGAATGGCGCCGACCGTTTCAGCAATTGGAGAGGCACAGAGTTCGCTAAGTAGTGAAACGATAGAGCCAGTTGAAACAGAACTGAAAGCGGATACTAAATCGTCTGATGGTGTCGAATCAGATGTTAAGCAAGAGATTGTTCAAGAAGAACCTATTTCTAAAGAAGAGCTTGAACCCGTTGAGAAAATGGACGATCAAACTTCTGTAGAAAAGGAACAGCCAAAAGAGGTAGCGCTACAAAAGCAAAACTTGACGATTTTAGGAACAACTGATGTACATGGAAATTTATGGGACTGGTCTTATGAAGATTCAGCTCAAAAAAATGTAGGACTAGCAAAAGTCAGTACGTTCGTTCAAGAAACACGCAAACAAAATCCAAACACACTATTGATTGATAATGGTGACAATATTCAAGGAACACTCTTAACCGATGATCTTTACAATGTGAAACCAGAACTATTAACTCAAATACATCCCATGATTGCGGCAATGAATTACATGGATTATGACTCCATGACGTTAGGCAATCACGAATTTAATTTCGGGTTAGATTTAATTAAAAAAATCCAAAGTGAAGCTAACTTCCCACTATTATCAGCAAATACGTACAAAAAAGCAGACGGGCAACATTTTGTAGATGCCTATCGCATTAAAGAAGTTAATGGTGTTAAAGTGGCGATTTTAGGCTTAACAATTCCACATATTCCAGTGTGGGATGGTGGGAAAGTCGATTCACTAGAATTTAAATCCTTAAGAGAAGAAGCTAAAAAACAAGTTAAGCTACTAAAAGAAAAAGAACAGGCGGATATTATTGTTGCATCAATTCATGCAGGCTTAGATAATCGAGATCCAGAAGCAGCAGCTATTAACGTCATTGAAGAAGTACCAGAAATTGATGCCTATTTAGTAGGACATGATCATAAAGACATTGCACGTAAAATTAAAGATAGTAATGGAACTGAAAAACCAGTTGGTGGCGCACAAGACACTGGAACTGGTGTAGTAAAAATTGATTTAGCCGTTTCAAAAACAGCAGAGACAGAAAAATGGAATGTAGAAAGCAGTTCTGTTGAAGTGGTCAAAACAGCTAAATATCCAGCAGATGAAAAATTAAAGACTTTAACAAACAGCTACCACGAAACAGTCAATCAATTTATTAAAGACCCGATTGCAACAGCAACAGCGGATTTCTTGCCACAAGAAGAAGTAAAAGGAATCCCGGAAGCACAAATAAAACCAACAGCAATGATTTCATTAATTAACAATGTACAAAAGCAAGTAACAGGAGCAGATATTTCAGCAGCCGCTCTTTTCAAAGCGTCTAGCTCGTTGCCAGCAGGCCCTGTTACTTTTGCAACGATTTTTGATATATATAAATATGCGAACACATTAGTCGGTGTGGAAATTACGGGTGCTCAATTAAAAAACTATATGGAACGGCAAGCTGCTTACTACAATCAGTACCAAGCAGGGGACATTACAGTTAGCTTTAATGAAACTATTCGCGTGTACAACTACGACATGTTTTCTGGAGTTAACTATAAAATTGACATTTCGAAACCAGTAAACTCAAGAATTACTGATTTGACCTATCAAGGAAAAGCAATTAACGATACGGATTCATTTAAATTAGCTATCAATAATTACCGCTACGAAGGTCTCAAAAGTGACGGGATTATTACTGCTGAACCTTATTATTCATCCGATCCTTTAACCTTGAGAAGTGCGATTGTAGACTATGTGAAAACAAAAGGAACCATTGACCCAACTGAAGAATTAGAAAACAATTGGGAAATCATTGGGGCAGATTTGACTCATTACCTGAGACCCTATATTGTTGAACAAGTTAACCTTGGTAATATCGAAGTTAAACAATCCGATACAGGTAGAACACCTAATATTGAATCTTTAAACGTCAACAAACTAATTGCAGAAGGAAAAATTCCAGAAGAAATAATCAATCAAAAAACACCTTTTACAATTATGCACACAAATGACATGCATGGAAGAATGGATGCAGATCCTAAAAATAATACACTTGGAGTAGCTAAATTAAAAACTTACAAAGATCAACTTCAACCAACCCTAATGGTCGATGCAGGAGATGCGTTCCAAGGGTTGCCACTTTCAAATTATCGTCAAGGATTAGATATGGCAGCCGCAATGAATGCAGTAGGATATGATGCGATGACAGTCGGGAATCATGAATTTGATTTTGGTTACGACGTGGCTATGGCATACAAAAACGCGTTAAACTTCCCAATTGTATCAGCAAATGTGTACAAAGATGGAGCACGTTCATTTGAACCCTATACAATTGTTGAAAAAGCGGGACGTAAATACGCGATTATTGGGTTAACAACGCCTGAAACAGCAACAAAAACACATCCAGATAATGTTAAAGGCGTGACCTTTACGGATCCAATTCCTGAAGCAAAAGAACTATTAACGGAACTTAAAGGAAAAGCGGATTTGTATGTATTTTTAAGTCACTTAGGAGTAGATGAAACGACGCCAACCAAGTGGCGAAGCGATACTCTAGCTAAGTCTTTAAGCGAAGACCCAGCATTTAGCGATTTTGATATGGTCATTTTAGATGGTCATTCTCACACAGCCTTAAAAGAAGGTCTTCGATTTGGCAATGTGTTACTTGCGCAAACGGGTAATTATTTAAACAACGTTGGGATTGTAAAAGCAGACTTTGGGAAAAATCCAAGCGCATTAAATGCTTCTCTAACACCAGCAGCTAGTTTAGCTGAACTAGTACCAGATCCAACCGTACAAGCCATTGTAGAAACTGCTAAAACAAACTTTGCAGAAGGAACATCAGAAGTAGTGATTCCTTATAATCCATTTACACTTAATGGCGAGCGAGACAATGTTCGTACAAGAGAAACGAATTTAGGAAACTTAATTAGTGATGCTTTGTATGATTACGGTCAAACTGGTTTTGCTCACCCCTCAGATTTTGCAGTCATTAATGGCGGGGGGATTCGTGCAAGCCTATTGCAAGGCCCCGTGACAAAGGGAGATGTCATCGCAGTTCTCCCATTTGGGAATATTATTTCGCAAGTTGCAGCAACGGGAGATCAAGTATACCAACTGTTCGAGCACTCACTTCGTTCAATGCCACGAACAGATAAAGAAGGCAAGGTCATTTTAGATGACAATGGACTTCCAGCATTAGGAGCTAATGGAGGCTTCTTACAGGCATCAGAATCGATTCGTGTCTATTACGATTCTACTAAAAAAGGCGCGGATCCAGAAGCTAAAACAGCAGGCGAACGCATTTTAAGAGTAGAATTGCTAAATAAACAAACAGGCAAATACGAGCCATTAGACAAAAAGAAAACGTACTATGTGACAACAAATGACTTCCTAGCAGCAGGAGGCGATGGCTTTACAATGCTAGGTGGGGAACGTGAAGAAGGCCCATCCATGGAATTGATTGTGATGGATTACCTGAAATCAGCCGGTACGCTTCGTGCCGTTTCAACTAAAGGAACGGTTGATTTATCGAAATACGCTACGGAATTTCCTGGTTCACGGATTGTTTCAATGACGGAAGAAGACTTCTTAAATGGAAACAAACCAAAACCAGAAGAACCTGGTGACAACGGGACTGGGACGGGTGATGGCTCAACCAATGCTGGAAATACTCATCCGGGAAACGAGCATCCAAGCAATAGACCAGCGGATCAACAAAATTGGAACGTTACAAACCAAACTAATTCTACTAGTAAGGGAAAAAACTTTCCAGCAACTGGGGAAAAACCAACAAATTGGTTGCTAGGAGGCTTTGCGCTACTTGCTTTGTCAGGTACAGGATTGGCATTCAAGAGCCGTAAAAAAACTTCTTAATTTTGAGGCGATACAAAAAGAGTCCGACCAACGAATTTGGTCGGACTCTTTTTATTCTTTTAGAAACCATTCATAAAAATCATTTTAAATCACCTGTTTTTTTAAATCTATGCTATAATATGATTTGCATGGGGAATTTATTTTTATAATGAAAAAACGTGAACCGATTTGGTTTTCAACTTCATAAAAATAGCCTATTAGCCAAATGTAGGGCTATTTTTTTTGAAAAAAAGTTTTAGATTTAGCCAATTCTTCTAGCAAAATTCGATAGAATCCAAATTCTATCAAGTAAAGGTGGGGAAGTTTGATGAAATATTTAATTGGAATTATTGGAATTTTTCTAATTTTAGGGACCGCTTGGTTATGCAGTAGAGATCGAAAAAAAATCAAATTTCGACCAATCTTTACGATGCTGGTATTGCAATTTGTACTTGGTTACATTTTATTAAATACGGGAGTAGGAAATTACTTAGTTTCTGGAATCGCAGAAGGATTTGGCAAATTACTTATGTATGCGTCAGAAGGTGTAACTTTTGTTTTCGGTGACGTTATCAATCCAAAAGGAAGTTCATTTTTCTTAGCGGTATTGATGCCTATTGTATTTATTTCAGCTTTGATTGGTATTTTACAGTATATCAAAGTATTACCTTTTATTATTAAATACATTGGTTTAGGCCTAAGTAAAATTAATGGGATGGGTAAATTAGAGTCGTATAACGCAGTCGCTTCTGTTATTCTAGGTCAATCAGAAGTCTTTATTTCAGTCAAAAAGCAACTGGATTTATTATCTGAAAAACGTCTATATACGCTATGTGCTTCAGCCATGTCTACGGTTTCAATGTCGATTGTTGGTTCGTATATGATGTTGCTAAAACCAGAATATGTTGTTACAGCATTAGTTTTGAATTTATTTGGCGGTTTTATCATTGTGTCATTATTAAATCCATATGAAGTTTCTGAAGAAGAGGATATGTTGGAAGTTCAAAATGAAGAAAAACAAACCTTCTTTGAAATGTTAGGCGAATATATTATGGATGGCTTTAGAGTAGCGATTACAGTTGGAGCGATGTTGATTGGGTTTGTAGCCTTAATCGCAATGATTAACGCTATTTTTGAAGGTATTTTTGGAATTTCTTTCCAAAATGTATTAGGATATGCCTTTTCACCATTAGCCTTTTTAGTGGGGATACCTTGGAGCGAAGCCATTGATGCAGGAAGCATTATGGCAACTAAATTGGTTTCCAATGAATTTGTGGCAATGACCAACCTAAAAATGGGAAATCTTCAATTTTCAGACCGTTCAATGGCCATTCTTTCTATCTTTTTAGTTTCGTTTGCTAATTTTTCATCAATTGGAATCATTTCAGGCGCAATTAAGAGCTTAAATGAACGTCAAGGAAATGTAGCGGCAAAATTAGGGCTAAAATTATTATTTGGAGCAACCTTAGTTAGCTTCTTATCAGCTGCTGTTGCCGGTTTGTTATTTTAAGCTGAAAGATAAGCATGCAAATAAAAAGTCAGTAATCTCAATGGCATTTTGCCTCAGATTACTGACTTTTTCTATTCTTCATTACATAATAAACGCTGGATTTTATCATGAGAAATATGTTCCAATCCCCAATTACAAATAACATCCAATACAGGAATCATACTTTTTCCGCTTTCTGTCAGAGAGTATTCAACATGAGGAGGAACTTCCTTAAAGATTTTTCGTTGAATAAGTTGGTCTTGTTCTAATTCTCGTAGTTGATTGGTTAACGTTTTATGTGAGATTTGTTCGATGTATTTTTGAAGTTCATTGAAACGAACGGTCTTGCTTTCGTAAAGTTCATATAGAATCATAATTTTCCACTTGCCTTGAATTAATTTCATGGTGGCATCAAATTCATTTAAATACATTTTTTTCGCTCCTTTAGACTAGTACATCGTTACTAAAAGGTTCCTTAGTGAAAAACAAGTGCGTACTAGTAATCTTCTAACAGTATAATATACTAAGAAGATAAATACACGAAAAGAGGACAACGAGATGAAAAAATTAATTGTGATTACAGGCGCCAGTAGTGGTTTTGGAAAAGAAATGGCCTATCTATTTAGTAAAGCGGGGCATCCACTGTTATTAATTGGGCGTCGTGTAGACTTAATGGAACAATTTAATTTGCCACACACACTAGTTCGAAAAGTAGATGTGAGAGATGCTAGTGAATTTGAAAAAGCTGTTCGTGAAGCAGAACAAAAATACGGGAAAGTTGATTTATTAATTAACAATGCAGGCATGATGTTGCTTGGAAATGTATGGGAACAAGACAGTGATGAGTGGCAAATGATGTTGGATATTAACATCAAAGGAGTCTTAAATGGAAGTAAAATTGTACTAAACGATATGATGGAAAGAAATGCTGGTTCAATTATAAATATTTCGTCCATTGCAGGACGTAAAACCTTTGGCAACCATGCAGTTTACAGTGCGTCGAAGTTTGGTGTTCATGCCTTAACAGAAACTATTCGAGAAGAAGTAGCCAGCACTAACGTTCGAGTAATGCTAGTTGCGCCAGGGGCTGCTGAGACGGAACTGTTGGGTCATACTACTAGCGATAGTATCAAAGAAGGCTATCAAGAATGGAAAGCAACGATGGGAGGAACGTCAATGAATCCTAAATATGTTGCTGAATCTGTTAAATTTATGTATGAGTTGCCACAAGAAGTCATCATTCGGGAGCTGCTAATTGCGGCCACAAAACAAGATGCTTAATCTGATTTAAATTGTTGAATAATGTTTCGCTTCTAAGTGTTATCTTTGCTATAATAAACGAGATTGCGTATCTTTTAATAACGTAAAATAGGATGGATAGGATCATTAAAAAGGAGCCATTAGAATGACAAGAAAAAGAGGATTTGAAGTAGTTAGTAAGTATCAAGAGCAAGGAATCAACCTGCCAACAAGAGCTACCAAACAGGCAGCTGGCTATGATTTTGAAGCATCGGAAGACATTGTAATTCCTACTTTTTGGAAAACATTAGTAAAAAATGTGATTTGGGAAGTAACGAACGCATTTAAAGATACAGAGATTACGATGGAAGATCAAAAATTTTTAAAACCTGTGTTAGTACCAACTGGTATTAAAGCGTATATGGGGGCCGACGAATATTTACAGTTAGCTAATCGTTCTGGCAATCCTTTGAAAAACTTCTTAATTTTAGCCAATGGTGTTGGTGTAATTGATGCAGATTATTATGGAAATGATGCCAATGAAGGTCATATTATGTTTCAATTTATTAATTTTGGATTAACAGACAAAGTTATTAAAAAAGGCGAACGAGTAGGTCAAGGAATCTTTTTGCCCTTTTTAAAAGTAGACAATGATACATCTGAAACAGAACGAACAGGTGGATTTGGTTCTTCAGGTAACTAGCAAAAAACATCCCATATATTTAATGGGATGTTTTTTTATTTCTTATTTTTTGCATAGTGTAATTCAGAAAGAATTGCTATGACTAATTTTAAATCTTTTTTGGTAGGGATGGGGTTCCAATGGAAAACAGGAATCTCTTTGCTAAAAATTTTAGGAATTGAAACGTCGGTTACAATCAAATCAATGTCCTCAGTATGTTCACTAAACTTGAGTGGAAAGGGATTTAAGTCTTGTAGTTGTGCTTGCAAAGAGTCTCGTTCAATAACGTTTAAGCCTGAGGCTAGGTAAATCGAAACAGGCTGCTCTTTTCGTTTAAGCAAATCCATCACTAAAATTAAATACTGAGGAATCAATTGATTGTTGCGTTTAAAAATAAGTGGGAAGTAAGGTTCTTCTTTTTCTAGTTTCAAACAGAATTTTTTTATTTTGGCATAGTTGTCTGGGGAACGTTTGAAAGTATTCGAACCATTATCCAAGATTCCATACACATTACTTGGGCCGATTAAATAGAGTGCGCGACTGTGTAAAGAGAGTAGATTTGTATACAGATAGAAATACTCATTAGGCGTTAGTGAAATGTCAAAAAAAGAGCAAAAGCGTTTTATCCATAGTTGACTAGCAGTCACAGGTAAAAACTCGTGGTTGGTATCAATATCAACAACAGAATAAAACTCATGATGAGAAAAAGCGCTAGTTGTCGCTAGTGAAAAATATAAGAATTGTAGCTCGGATGTTGTCAACAACTCAGCCGGTAAGCTTAACGTTTCAGCTAGAGTTAGGGCAAACTGTTGAAATTGATCATAAGAAATAGTGTGATTTTTAAAATGCTGATAGTCTTCTTCATAATCAATCACGTAACCTTGATTAATTCGAATAAGTGAGACCGCAACCCAGACAATCATTTTATTGATATCAGGAATCGGAAGATTTTTAAAATCTTTAGTAATTTCGTGAAGACTTACTTGTAGTGCGTGCAAATCAATTTCAGGAAATGGCCATTGTGTCGAACTGTAGGATTCCCAGAAAAAAGTATAATAAAAATAGCGGATTTGATGTTCTTTCCCAACAATCATTTGATTTTTAGCAAGATCGAGGCTTAACTCGTATTGCTTCATCAAACGTTTTAAACTATCCAAGGAACGTTTCGTCGTTGAAACACTTTGATAGTGCTTCGCGGAAAACTGGGAAATATTCGTGAAATCTTGGTTGAAAATATCCAAACAAGCATTAAAATTGATTGACTGTTCCAAATAATTCACATAGAGAAATTGAGGATCAAAAGAATTTGCGAGTTCAAAAATAATGTTACGTTCATTTTGAAAGTTTAAATGAATATCCTGTTCTAACTGAAATTGAATAATATCTTGTTGAAAAGCTTGTAGCAATCTAAGCGTTGTTCGTTTATCTAGATTAAATTTTTTAGACACTGATGAAATAGTTTGAATTTCTTCAGATTCCTTTAAAAGATAGAATAATTTTAATTTATTTAATGCATCTTTATTTAGTAACCGTATCAAAGTGTAACCTCCTAGAAAATGAAAGATGAATAAGAGTCTAACTAGCTCAAATTATGTCGGAATATACACAAAGTGAATAAAATTCGGTTTTTATTCACTTTTCCTGTTTTTATAATACGATTTTATGCATAACTTCATCTTTTTTTTTATTAAATCCAGATGAATGTAAGCGTTTTATGTCAATATATATAATATTAATTAAGGTATAAACTGATAATTGCTATAAGAAAAAGCATAAAATGAATCTTCCTAATGAATCTCTTATCGGATATAATGAAAATATAGCGATACAAAAGCTATGTAATCACGGATAGAATGATTAAATGTCAATAAATAATAGCTTTATTTTAACAGAAATTAGTTAAAACCTAAATAGATAAACATTGGAAATTGTCTAGATAAAAATAAATAGAAAAGGATTGGTAGAATGAAGTCACTAATAGAACAAAAAGACAGTAGAAAACTTGCTTTACTAGAGTATTTGGCAACAACTAAAACAACATCAGTAGCAGCTTGTTGTGTCTATTTAAACGTGAGTGAAAAAGTTTTACTATTAGAACTGATGCAGCTTACGACATTTATGGAACAATGGTCGAATCAACTAAAGATCGTAATCGAAAAGGATACGATTTCACTTATTAAAGATTCTACATTTGAAATGGAAACCGTTTATGTTGCTCTTAGAAAAAATTCTACTTTCTATTCTTTATTAAATGAATCGTTCCAAGCAAAAGAAGCAACGTTAGATGATTTTGCAGGAGAGTATTACTGTAGTTACAATTACATTTACCGCGCAAAAGAAAAAATTGCACACTATATAGCTGAATATAACTTTCAATTTGATTCAAAAACATTAGCGCTAAAAGGCAATAAACAAGCACTTCGCTTCTTTTTTTATAATTTTTACTGGGATGTTTTAAAAGGAAAAGATTGGCCCTTTGGAAAAGAGCTCCGAGTTGAGCTAGAAGAAAAATACCAAAGAATTGAAACGGACATTCCGTTGACTGCGATTGAAAAAGAAAAATTTCTATATTGGATGGCCATTTGCTATCTACAAGTACAAAAACAACAAACAGTGGACCAAAATTCGTTATATCAACTAGTTGCTGAACAAGATCCACAATTTGCAAAAGTTAAAGAGGTGCTCGCTTCTCTTTACGAAACCGTTGAAATGGATGGTACGGTTAAAGAAGAAGAAATTTATTTTTTATATTTTGGACTGTTGCTTGTTCAAGAAAAAAATAGTTTAAGCTCAATTAGTTCAGCAGATAAAAAAATCTTAGCGGAGACGCAACCGTTAATTCAAATGAAAACAAAATTAGCAAAAGAAAACAACTTAAAATTTAGATAAAACGGCAATGTACAATTGCTGTTTTTTTTAATCAAAAAGACGGATAAAAACGTGCTGGAACAAGCCTTTTTATTTTTCCATCAAAATTAGTTCATTTAAATTACAAGTAAAGATACATTTTTATTGAAAATGAGATATAATGATAATTAGTGAATAACTCTAGTTTTAATTTAAAAGAGACGATTACAATACACACAATAAGGGGAAAAAAAATGACAGAAAAAAAAGATAACTTAGAAGAGCAAAAAGAGTTGAAAGATAATGAAGAAAAGGTACACGAAGAAACGACTGAACAAACAGAACAAGTACTTGTTGAAAATGAAGAAGTGGTTGAGGCAATTGAATTAGAAGAAGAGTTAGAAGATTTTACAGATGAAGAACTTGAAGAAGAGCCTAAAGGAAAATTAGCTCAATATATGGGCCCAATTTTATACAGTCTATTGGGAATTATGATTGTAGCAGCTCTGATCTTTACTTACTATGTGTTCCCATTCTTTAGTAAAGTGTCTGGCGAATGGACGGGTTCAAGCGCTTCAGGAACTTTCAAAATTGTGAACAAAGGCAAAGATTCAGAATTTCGTTTTGTTGATATGAACGGAACTAAAGGCTTAGATTTAATTTTTGAAAGCAACTTAAGTCGTAAAGGTGTGAATCAATATGACGTGACCAACACAAAAGTGAAACTATCCTTGTCTAAAAAAGACATTTCTAAAGAAAATATTGAAGCGATGAAAAAAGAAACAAAATTAGTAAAAGTTGAAAAAGAAACAGCTAAAGAAGTTATTTTAAGCTATACAAAAGAAGGAATCCAATCAAGCTTTGGTGATACGAAACTAAACGATCTCTTTCATTACCAACTATCAGACATCAACTGGATGCTAAAAGGTGAAACACTTGTGTTGAAAAATCAAGTATTTGCAAATCCATCATTAGATTTTCAACGTAAGTAATCATTCGAAAGATCTTAACTAGACCTGTGTCTTAGTTAAGATCTTTTTTGAGGATATCATTATCCTTTTATTTAAACTATGTGCTATACTCTATTTAATTAAAATAAATAGAAAGAAGGAACCAAAAATGCCTTTAAACATCTATTTAAATTTCAAAAATCAAGCAAGAGAAGCAATCGAATTGTATGAAGAAGTATTTTCAACAAAATGTCAAGATATTATGACCTATGGAGAAGTTGAAATGGAAGGCGCGCCTCCCATGGATGAGGCATCTAAGAAGTTGATCATGAATGCCAGTATTGAAATGGAAGGTACGAAAGTCATGTTTGCGGATGTTCTTGATTTTATGGAGTATAAGCCAGGTGATACTATTACCTTAGTCATTGATACCACTGATGAACAACAGTTAACCACACAATTTAACCAATTAGCTGAAGGCGGAAAAATAACGATGCCCTTAACAGAAACATTTTGGTCGAAGAAGTATGGACAAGTAGTCGATAAATTTGGTATTGGTTGGCAATTTAATCTATCCTAAAAAAATAAAAGAGCGATTTACTTGGTTTATCTTTCCAAGTAAATCGCTCTTTTAAACTATCAATTATCAAAATAGATATAAAAGGATTGAGTTATTTTTATTCAAATAACTATTGCTTTAGTGTAATAAAGTAATCTGAATGTGTAAAAATAAATAATACTGTGTAAGCGCTGTGTGTAAGATTAAAATGAGGAAACACGCCATCTTACTCTTGGCACGATAATTGCTTTGTACATAAATGGGATGGCAAAATACGTAAAGGAGGGTTGGCATACTATTCTGTAATTTAATCATCTTTAATAAAAAAAGAAGATTAAACAGTGTTCTCAAGAATATTCAAAGATACGGAGTTAAGAAAACTTAAAATGATAGCGTTTTCTTAAAAGCTACAATTCTATTAGACTCTAATAGAAAACTAACTAAAAGAGGTGTCAAAATGAAGAAAATGAATCGAAAAGTTTTTGGAACATTTGCGACTATTTTGTTAACATGTGGATTAGCTGCTTCAACAGTTGTAACGGTAGCGATTGCTTCACCAGAAAAAGTGCAGGCAGCAGAAACAGCTCCTTACCGCAACGTGATGTATTATGGTGATTGGTCAATCTGGGGTGGAGAAGGAAACTTTTATCCAAAGGATATTCCAGCAGATCAATTAACACATTTGAATTTTGCCTTTATGGATTTTGATAGCAATGGGAATTTTAAATTTACAGATAAAGATGCAGCAGTCGGTGCACCAGTTGGACAAGAAGGCGTTCAATGGGGTGGCGCAAATGCGGGCGTATTAAATGCCCTCCAAGATTTACGTGCAAGCAATCCAAATATGAAAATTGGAATTTCAATTGGCGGTTGGTCAAAATCAGCAAACTTTTCAACAGTTGCTGCAAATCCAACAGCAAGAGCGAATTTTGTTGCCAATGCTATGAAATTTGTTAAATATACAAACATGGATTTTGTCGATATTGATTGGGAGTATCCAACTTCTGTTCGACAACCAGACACGGTAGATAATAAAAATGATACAGGAACTCCAAATGCAACACCAGCAGACAAAGACAACTATATTACACTATTAAAAGATTTACGTGCTGGACTAGAAAAACAAGGAACTGAAATTGGCAAAAAATATGAACTAACTGTTGCTTTACCTGCCTCTCAAGGAACACTAGCAGCAGGAATTGACGTGGCCAACTTATTTAAAGTCGTTGATTTTGCAAATGTTATGACCTATGACATGAATGGCGCTTGGGGCAATCAAAGTGCCCACCATACAGCTTTATATGGCAACCCCAAAGACCCTCAATACAACAGTGGACTGTCTGTCGATCAAACGGTTAAATACCTTGAAGACAAAGGAGCATCCCCAGATAAAATTGTTATTGGCTCCGCTTTTTATACAAGAGGTTGGAATAAGGTAGCGCAAGGAAATGACCCATTACAACCAGGACTTTTCCAAGCAGCAGAAAAAAACAATAAAGATGCTGATTTATCTTTGACCTATGGCGCTAAAAATGAAAAACCTTTAACTTCTGGTGATGGTGGACGAGCTGGTGGTGTTTGGGCGTACCGTAGCATCGATGCGTTGAAAAAAGCGACGACGGGTTTGACTGAATATTGGGATGACGTGGCGAAAGCACCTTATCTATATAGTAAAGATACCGGCGAATTTTTCAGCTATGACAATACACGCTCAATTGGCTATAAATCACAATATGTAAAGGATAAAAAATTAGGTGGAATTATTTCTTGGATGCAGTCACAAGATAAACCAACAACGTCAACAAAACGTGACGAATTGACAAAAGCGATTAAAACAGGTTTATTAGGCAATGCTGCCATCCCAAGTAATCCAATCGTTTATACAAACCTAAATGTTCAAGCTACCATTACACCCTATAACGAAAATGGTGCAGGTTATGAAATTACAATCAAAAACAATGAAGTTGCAAATGAAAGCAATGAAGTTCTAAAATTAACAGAACTTGCTTTTGAAACGGTTAAAACTCCAAAATTCTATTTAACAACAAGTGCAAATGAAACCCTAACGGCGGGTGATTACACTGCTGGAACAGTAACAACAGCAAATGGCATGACTGCAATTGACCTTTCATCTGTTTATGACGGTCAAACGATTCCACAAGGAGCCTCATATAAATTCCGTTTGAAATCAAGTGCAGCTGCAGTTGATGTGAAAAATATTCAAAAAATCAGCTTAACTCAACGAATGGCAAAAAATGGTGTTGAGTTAGGCAAGCAAGATATTTATACAGGTAGTGGCGAAGTAACACCACCCGATCCAAACGATACTGTAGCACCAAGCGTTCCAACGAATTTAGTGGCAAGCAATGTAACTGGTTCAACAGCAACCGTTACATGGGCTGCTTCAACAGATAATGTAAAGGTTGCAGGTTACAAAGTCCTTCGTGATAGCGTGGAAGTTAGCAACGTTACAAACGGTGTGAGCTTTACAGATACTAATTTAAAAGCAGCAACCACTTACAATTATACAGTTAAAGCTTATGACGCAGCTGGAAATAGTTCAGCAGCAAGTGCAGCTTTAGTTGTAAAAACAACGGATACACCACCACCGGCAACCAATGAATGGAGTGCAACGAAAGTCTATGTTGGTGGAGATATCGTAACGTATCAAGGCCACCAATATAAAGCTAAATGGTGGACACAAGGCAATACACCAGGAGCAGAAGTCGGAGGACCTTGGGAACTAATTAAGTAAGAACGTAAATCTATAAAGATGAAAGCCTATCCGAATAAAGATAGCGCCTTTCATCTTTATATTTTTTTAAGAACGGGAGGGGATATAAAAATGACTGTTAAAAGAATCTCATTAGAACTGTGGGAGCAGTGTAAAGTAGTTGTGCTAGGAATTATTACTCATGAAGGAATACCTGAAATGAAGGGATTGGTTACACCGATTAGTTGCATAGGATTAAAAACATTCTATTTTGACATTACAAACTACCAAATTGAGTCAGCGCTTTTTGAACTACCTGTGACAGGAATTATTTGCTATTATAGCCAAACTATTTTTAAAAGTGTGACCTTAAAAGGGTGTCTGAATTTATTAACAACAGAAGAAGTTCAGCATATTCGAAACACTCACAAAATAAACCCATCAAATAAATGCAAAATCTTAAAATTTACTTCACAAAAAGGAACCTTATATAGTGACTACCAAACGTACTTGTTTGATATTTAAATAAATAAGGGGGATCATTAGTTAAAAAATCATGTGAAAATAATCACTATAGCTTTACAAATCAGGTAGAAAATGCTATTTTATTTTCAGAAACGCTGAACATGAAAATGTAATTGTAAAATTAGTTATTAAGAATGGTTATTTAATTTATCAAGGATGGGGTTGTGTAGGATGGACGCACAGATTAAAAAAGAGTTATTAGATTTTATTTGGAGTGAGGGTCTTTTAGCAAAAGGGCATTTGGTGAGTTCGCCAGAACATCCTGAAAAATCATATCGAATTGTCATTAAAAAAGATGAGTTCATGGATATTATCGCAGAACAAAACGGGGATATGTTAGTAGTTGTTCCTGAAAAATCAATTATGGCATTTTCTAAAAAAACAGAAAAAACGTGGGAACCTAAATATTATGAAAATTTAAGTATCGAAGATAAACTAGTTGCAAGAGTTCATTTTTAAAAGAAAAACGGATGGAATCAAGACCACTAAAAAGGATATACACTAAACGAGGAATGAACTTCCTGTTAGCGTATATCCTTTTTTAGCATGGCATTGGCTTAAATAGTGTCCTCAAATAAAGCTAAAACTTGGTTAAATGGTGAATCAACCAGCTTATCCTTTATTTCGGTAAGTAACGTTTTATTTTCATTCAAATAGGCAGTCGTTAACGCCAGTAAGTAATTTTTGTTGGCTTTTTGGAAATCGTTGATGGCAAAAAAAGTATTGCCCATTTCATAATAAAGTTCATCTACTCGTTTGGTCAGGTTTTGCTTTTGAATTAATTTATGAGCTTGTTTGTAGAGTTTAAAAGCCTTTGCATAGTGTTGGTTGGAATTGAAAAAACCAGTTGTATTTAAGTATAAGTGAAGCAGCTGTTGATACGGTATAGCATCCACTTGGTCAAATTTTTGAAGTTGCTTGATTGATTTTTCAAAATAAGTGTGCGCCTTGACACTGTCTTTTTGTAGTTGGTAGGCAACGCCAATGGCATTGGTGGTTAGTACGTCAACAAAGTCAATCTTAGCTGTTGGATTCTCCATTAATAAAACTAAGTTAAAGTAATAAAGGCTATCTTCTAAACTTTTGAAGACGTAAAGCTGTGTGAGACCTAAAAAATAATTGTAATACTTCGTTTCTAAAGTCGTAAAGTGTTTCACTTTTGGATTGTGTTTTTCAATTAACTGTTGAGCCAATTGGTATTGTTGATTGTCGCACAACTCTTCCAAAGATTTAAAAAAAACATAATTTGAATGATCATTTGAATTTTCGATGCAAACCTCACTAATGGGAATGCCAAGGCGTTTGCAAATATTATTTAAAATAATTAGGTTTGGCAACTTATCGTAATTTTCGATTTTACTGATGGTTACCTGTGTGCAAATACCTTGAGATAAATCCTTTTGTGTTAAGTTTTGTTGTTTCCGAATTTTCTTGATTTTTTTGCCGAGTATAATCATGTAAAAGCCCCTCTCAACGGGTTATTTATGTAGAGAGAAAAAAATTGGCGGAAGAAATAATAACGATTATTATTATATTACCATGTTTACAGCCGTGATAAAAGCGAACAACAGAAAAAATAATGATTAAAAGCTAAAAATAAAAATAAAATCGTCAATTTAACGGATAATAAAAACGATGAAAAAAATTAAAAATAGCCGAGTGAAAACTGAATTTAAAGCAGTTTAAGGGACTTTACAGAAATTTTAAGCAGTATTTAACAAAATATCAATTTCTTAAAGCTTTTTTCAAGGTTTTTTCATCTAGTTGAAACAATTCTATGTTAAAATGAACGTAATAGTTTAGTTGATTAGACACAAGGAGGATAAAAAACAGTGGCCAAGAAAAAAAGTACGAAATTTGTTTGTCAAGCTTGTGGCTACGAAACTCCTAAATGGATGGGGCGTTGCCCAAATTGTGGCGCGTGGAATCAAATGATGGAAGAGATAGAAACTGATAAAAATGATCGCAGAAGCCGAGTTAGTATGTCTGGAAAGTCAGCTAAAGCTGAAGCGATTCAAGATATAACGGTTTCAAAAGAACCAAGAGTCAAAACAAAACTAGGCGAACTCAACCGTGTTCTTGGCGGAGGTGTTGTTCCAGGTTCACTTGTTCTAATTGGCGGTGATCCGGGTATAGGGAAATCAACTTTGTTACTCCAAGTATCTGCTCAATTAAATCAAGTGGGTGGAAGAGTTTTATATGTGTCAGGAGAAGAAAGTGCAAGTCAGATTAAAATGCGAGCAGATCGTTTGGAAGTGAACGGCTCCGGCTTTTTTATCTATCCAGAAACAGATATGGCAGCCATTCGGCAAACCATAGAAGACATCAAGCCGGATTACGTGATTATCGACTCAATCCAAACAATGAGCCAACCAGATGTTCAAAGTGTCGTTGGAAGTGTTAGCCAAGTACGCGAGAGTACGGCAGACTTAATGAAAATTGCTAAAAGTAATAACATTGCGATTTTTATCGTTGGTCATGTGACAAAGGAAGGCGCAATCGCAGGACCCAGAATGTTAGAACACATGGTGGATACAGTCCTTTATTTTGAAGGTGACCGCCACCACACATTCCGAATTTTAAGAGCTGTCAAAAATCGTTTTGGCTCAACCAATGAAATTGGCATTTTTGAAATGCGAGACGGTGGGTTAATTGAAGTTTTGAACCCATCTGAACTCTTTTTAGAAGAACGATTAGCTGGCGCAACGGGTTCAGCGGTTGTGGCAGCAATGGAAGGAACACGACCTATTCTAGTAGAGGTTCAGTCTCTAATAACTCCGACAGTTTTTGGAAATGCAAAACGAACGGCTAGTGGACTTGATCATAATCGAGTATCGTTGATTATGGCTGTTTTAGAAAAACGAGCAGGGATGTTATTACAAAATCAAGATGCTTATCTAAAAGCCGCAGGTGGTGTTAAACTAGACGAACCAGCGATTGATTTAGCAATCGCTGTGAGTATTGCATCAAGTTATCGAGAAAAAGAGACCAAATCAACCGATTGTTTTATTGGCGAAATTGGATTGACGGGTGAAATTAGACGTGTGAGTCGAATTGATCAACGCGTTCAAGAAGCTGCTAAACTAGGATTTACACGTATGTTTATTCCGAAAAATAACATCGGTGGGTGGACGTTCCCTAAAGAAATTGAAATCGTAGGCGTAAGCACTATTGCAGATACATTAAGAAAGATTTTTGGTGAAAATTAAACAGAATAATAGAGGTGTCTATTTTACGAAAGACACCTTTAGATAGAGGAGGAATTTCTTTGACAAAAAAAATTATTACAACGATCTTGGTCATTATTGGCGGAAGTATCGGCGCAAGTTTTCTACCAAATGTCTGGAATCTATTCAATGTAACAAACTTATTTATCAATAATACTGTCACGAATATTTTGCTTGGAGCCATTATATTTTTACTAATTTCAGTTGTTCTCGTGAAGTATATTGAACGCGGCGTAAAAAAAGCAGAGGCCTATTTAAATCAACTAAGTGCAAGTTACTTGTTATTCGGCAGTATCGGAACCATTATCGGGCTGTTAGTTGCCTTTTTAGTGACAATGCCGTTAATTGGGTTGAAATGGCCGGTGTTAAGTAGTACATTGCCAATTTTAGTTTATGTGATTTTTGCTTATTTAGGATACCGAATTGGAACGACAAGACGTGAAGAATGGCGTAAATTATTTCAATCAAAACCTAAAAAAAATGCGGATGACGAAGGGCAACTGTTAGAACGTAAATACGACGAAAGTTACCGTAAGTATAAAATTTTAGATACAAGTGTGATTATTGACGGACGGATTTACGACATTGCCAAAACAGGTTTTATTGAAGGAACACTATTAATACCAAATTTTGTTTTACAAGAATTACAATATATTGCAGATTCAGCAGACAGTTTAAAACGAGTGAGAGGTCGCAGAGGGTTAGACATTTTAAATGCATTGCAAAAAGAATCAGATATGAACGTTGAAATGTATGATGGCGACTTTGAAGACATTACTGAAGTAGATAGCAAATTGATCAAATTGGCGAAACTATTGGATGGTGTCGTTGTAACGAATGACTTTAATTTAAATAAAGTGAGTGAATTTCAAAATGTTCCCGTGCTAAATATAAATGAATTAGCGAATGCTGTAAAACCTGTTGTGATTCCAGGCGAAACAATGAATGTAATGGTTGTAAAAGCCGGGACAGAACGAAATCAAGGGGTTGCCTATTTAGACGATGGAACAATGATTGTAGTTGAAGACGGTCAATTTTATATGAACAAAGCGATTGAAGTCGTTGTGACAAGCGCGCTTCAAACAGCTGCTGGACGAATGATTTTTGCTAAACCCGTTCATGCGCAAAGAGGAATTAAAGACAAAGAATAGGAGCGGTTGCAATGGACTATGAGCTGGTTTTACTGGCAGCTGGTCAAAGTCGGCGTATGGCTGCTTCTACGAATAAAATCTTACTTCGTTTGCTTGATCGACCTGTTATTGAGTACAGTCTAGCAACTTTTTTACAAGACAAAAATTGTACTCACATAGTATTAGTTGTCGAAAAAAGTGAACAACAGTTACTGGAAACATTCATCGAAGAAAGCGGCTTTTTACAAACAACCCCAATCACTATAGTCGTTGGAGGGAAAGAACGTCAAGACAGTGTTTACAATGGATTAGAAGCATTGAAAGGGAAAGCGGGTTTTGTATTGATCCATGATGGAGCGAGACCTTTAATCGAATCAAAAAGAATTCATCATTTAGTCAGTAAAACGGTAACGACTGGCGCTGCAATTATTGCGGTGCCCGTTAAAGATACAATCAAATGTGTTCAACATCAGTTTGTGGAAAAAACAATTCCAAGAGAAGCACTATGGCAAGTACAAACGCCTCAAGGTTTTTCAATCGAGACAATAAAAAAAGCCCATCAACAAGCAAAAATAGAAGGGTTTCATGGGACAGATGATGCCTCTTTAGTAGAACATTACGGGGGAAAAGTTGCTGTGGTGACTGGTAGTTATGACAACATTAAATTAACGACGCCAGAAGACATGGTAATTGGTGAAGCGATTTTGCTGAAGCGCAGCAAAAATAAGGACGGTAGATAATCATGATACGAATCGGACAAGGGTATGATGTTCATCAATTAGTGTTAGGTAGAGATTGTATTATTGGTGGCGTTAAGCTTCCGTATGAATTAGGTTTACTGGGTCATTCCGATGCGGATGTGTTGATTCATGCAATTATTGATGCATTGCTGGGAGCTGCTGGAAAAGGTGACATCGGTCATTTCTTCCCAGATACAGATGAACAGTTTAAAAACTGTGATTCACGATTTTTACTGCGAGAAGTTTGGGATATATTAAGTAAAGAAGGCTATTCATTAGGGAACATAGATGCTACAATTGTAGCGGAACGTCCTAAAATGCAACCTTATCTCGAAACAATGAAACGGCATATTGCCGATGATTGTCAAACAGTAATGACAAAGATTAACATCAAGGCAACTACTTCTGAGAAGATGGGATTTATTGGTCGTAAAGAAGGAATAGCCGCTATGGCTGTTTGTTTATTAGAGAAAAAGGTATAATGAGTTTAAGTCAATAAGGGAGTCGCTTGGCTTTTTAAATGAAGGCAAGGCAACAACCTAAAAATAAGAAAAGAGGAAACAATTATGACTAAGAAAATCCGTGTACGTTACGCACCAAGCCCAACGGGACATTTACACATTGGAAATGCTCGTACAGCACTATTTAATTACTTATTTGCGCGTCACAATGGTGGAGATTTTATTTTAAGAATCGAGGACACTGATGCCAAAAGAAATATTGCAGATGGGGAATCTAGTCAGTTAGACAATTTAACATGGTTAGGCATGGACTGGGATGAAGGCCCTTCAAATCCAGGCAAATACGGTCCATACCGCCAATCAGAACGTGGCGACATTTATGATCCACTAGTGGAACAATTACTATTGAGTAATCGCGCCTATAAGTGCTACTGTACAGAAGATGAATTGGAAGCAGAACGTGACGCTCAAAGAGCTCGTAGCGAAATGCCTCATTATGCTGGGAAATGCGCTAATTTAACACCTGCCCAACAAGCAGAAAAAGAAGCAGCTGGTTTAAAACCTGTTATTCGTTTCCGTGTACCACAAAATACAACGTATAGTTTTGATGATTTAGTAAAAGGTCCAATTAGCTTTGAATCAGGTAGTGTTGGTGGCGATTTTGTTATTGTTAAACGTGATGGCGTACCGACTTACAATTTTGCTGTAGCAGTTGATGACCATTACATGGAAATTAGCCATGTGTTACGTGGTGATGACCATATTGCAAATACACCCAAACAATTAATGATTTATGAAGCATTCGGTTGGACTCCTCCAACATTTGGTCATATGACCTTGATCATTAACAGCGAAACAGGGAAAAAATTAAGCAAACGTGATGGAAGTATTTTACAATTTATTGAACAGTACCGTGATTTAGGCTATGTGCCAGAAGCGATGTTTAACTTTATTACGTTACTTGGTTGGTCGCCAGTTGGAGAAGATGAAATCTTTAGTAAAGAAGAATTTATCAAAATGTTTGATCCAGAACGTTTAAGCAAATCTCCAGCAGCTTTTGACGCTAAAAAATTAGAATGGATTAACAATCAATACGTTAAAGCAACTGATTTAGATACATTGACAGACTTGTCACTAGTTCATTTAATCAAAGCTGGCTTAGTTGAAGAAAATCCAACTCCTGAAAAAATTGAGTGGGTGCGTCAATTAGTTAGCCTATACCACGAACAAATGAGTTATGGTGCTGAAATTGTTGAACTGTCTAGCCTATTCTTTAGTGACGTCCCTGAATTAGATGACGTAGCCAAAGAAGTATTAGCTGGCGAAACAGTACCAGTTGTTTTGGAAGCCTTCCATAAAGTGTTGGATGAAATTGAAACATTTGATGTTGCGAGCATTAAAGCCGGTATTAAAACTGTTCAAAAAGAAACTGGGATTAAAGGGAAAAATCTATTTATGCCAATTCGTGTAGCTGTAACTGGCCAATCACATGGTCCAGAACTTGGTGAAACAATTGAATTACTAGGTCGCGATAAAGCAAAAGCTCATTTAGAAGCAGCTATTGCAAATTTAGCTTAAACAGACTATAATACTAAATTAATAGTTAAAACAGTGATGAGAAGAAGTAAATTAATGTTGGTTCTAAAGAGAGTCTGAAGCGGTGTAAACAGACGTTCCAACCTAATTGAAATGCGTCTCGGAGTTACATTGTCGAATCAAGTAGACAATTGTCGGTTCACATCCGTTAATGTGTCTGAGGTAGGAACTTTTTGAAGTGCCTATAAAAAAAAGTGGAACCACGCAAAAGCGTCTTTTAAGTTGATTAAAAGGCGCTTTTTTTTACTTTACTTAGAAAAAGACGTTCAAAAGGAGGGGAATGGAGGATGAGAACCATAAGAGAATATTTTGCGGTAGTTAAACAAAATGATCCTTCAGTCAAAAGCAATCTGGAAATTTTATTAACCTATCCTGGTTTCCATGCACTCTTATTCTATCGAATGGCTCATTTTCTTTACCAAAAACATCTCTTTTTGTTAGCTAAAATAGTTGCTCAATTTGCCAGATTTTTGACTGGAATTGAGATTCATCCAGGAGCAACAATTGGAAAAAGACTTTTTATCGATCACGGAATGGGAATCGTGATTGGAGAAACTACGATTATTGGAGATGACGTAATTATTTTTCATGGAGTAACACTGGGTGGAACTGGGAAAGATAAAGGCAAACGCCATCCAACGATTGAAAATGGCGTATTGCTGTCGGCAAATGCACAAATATTAGGCCCAATTACAATTGGAAAAAACGCTAAAATTGGTGCGTCAGCAGTTGTCTTAAAGAACATTCCAGCCAACACAACGGCTGTAGGAATTCCAGCGAAAGTAGTTAAAAGAGGCTAGCGACTAGTGAGATTACTTAAATCAGTTCACTAAAAAGATCGGAGTGAGAATAATGTTAAAAATTTACAACACATTAACTAGAAAAAAAGAAGAATTTGTCCCATTAGAAGCTGGGAAGGTTAAAATGTATGTTTGCGGTCCCACCGTTTACAATTACATTCATATTGGAAATGCTAGAAGTACAGTTGCTTTTGACACGGTTCGTCGCTACTTAGAATTTCGTGACTACGAAGTGAATTTTGTATCGAATTTTACAGATGTTGACGATAAAATTATTAAAGCAGCTAAAGAACTAAGCATTACAGCACCAGAAGTTGCAGATAAATTTATTTCCGCCTTCTATGAAGACACCTCTGCGCTAGGTGTAGAAAAAGCAACGTCAAACCCACGAGTAATGGAAAATATGCCAGACATTATCCAATTTATTGAAGCTTTAATCGAAAAAGGGTATGCTTATGAATCAGCAGGAGATATTTATTACCGTACACGTAAATTCAAAAATTATGGAAAATTAAGCAATAAAACGATTGATGAATTAGAAATCGGAGCAAGCAATCGTTTGGAATCTAGCGAAAATGAACGCAAAGAAGATCCAATTGATTTCGCCTTGTGGAAATCAGCTAAAGCCGATGAAATCAGCTGGGAATCACCTTGGGGACAAGGACGTCCAGGATGGCATATCGAATGCTCGGTAATGGCAACAAAATATCTAGGGGATACAATTGACATTCATGGAGGCGGACAAGACTTAGAATTTCCTCATCATGAAAATGAAATTGCACAAAGCGAAGCGAAAACAGGACATCCCTTTGCAAATTACTGGATGCACAACGGATTTGTCACAATTGGTGCCGAAGATGAAAAAATGAGTAAATCATTAGGCAACTTTGTTTTGGTCCATGATATGATAAAAGAAGTAGACCCGCAGATTTTACGCTTCTTTATGGCAACCACGCATTATCGTCGCCCAATTGCCTATAGTGGAACAGCCATTGAAGAAGCAAAAGTCAATTTAGCAAAATTAAAAACAGCTTATGAAAACCTACATTACCGTTTAAGTGACTCTGTGTTAGAGTTGCCAACAGATCCCTCTTTTTTTGATAAATTAACGACAATTAAAGAACAATTTATCGTGGAAATGGATGACGATTTCAATGCAGCAAATGGCATTACGGTGGTCTATGAATTAGCTAAAATGATGAACATTTACAGTGAACAAAAAGAAGTTTCGAAAGCAGTCGTAGAAGCGATGTTAGGAATGTTAAAAGAATTACTGACTGTGTTTGGTATCATTTTAGAAGAAGAAACTCAGCTATTAGATGCCCATATTGAAGCTTTGCTATTAGAACGCACAGAAGCAAGAGCAGCTAAAAACTTTGCTCGTAGCGACGAAATTAGAGATTTATTAAAAAACGAGGGCATCATTATCGATGATACCCCACAAGGAGCTAGATGGAGACGTGGATAAAACGAATGAAAAAGACTGGGGTTTATTAAATGGTTTAGCGTTAGCTTACGTGGGTGATGCCATCTACGAAATCTATATACGTGATTATTTAGTAAACCAAGGTCAAACAAGACCGAACCAGCTACACAAAGCTGCAACAAGATTTGTTTCAGCGAAAGCACAAAATTATTTAATGAAAGAAATGTTAGCAGAAGAGGGCTTACTTTCAGAAACGGAACTATTAATGTACAAACGTGGACGGAATGGAAAAAGTCATACCTCTGCTAAAAATGTTGATATCACTACTTATCGAGTAGCGACAGGTTTTGAGTCTTTGATGGGCTATTTACACTTAGAAAAACAAACCGAACGAATGGAAGAATTGATTCAATGGTGTATTAAGAAAGTGGAGGAAGATCAACATGGCAAATGAGCGTAATAATTTTGGTAAAAAAGTAACACAACAGAATCGCCGTCCTAAATCAAATAACAAACCGCAACGAACGTTCAAAAAAAGCGAACCAAAACACGTGGCTGAAATTGAAGAAACAGAAGAAGAGCGTGATTTAGTAGCAGGCAGAATGCCAGCAATTGAAGTTTTGAAATCAGAACGTGATATCAATAAAGTCTTTTTACAAGAAGGTTTGACGGGATCTAAAATGAATGAAATTATGAGTCTTGCTAAAAAACGCAACGCCCAAATTCAATTAGTTCCTAAAAGCAAATTAGACAATCTAGTCGATGGTGTAAATCATCAAGGTGTTGTTATTGCTGCTGCCGCTTTTCCATATGCGACACTGGATGATCTCTTTGCTGCTGCCGCTTTAAAAAACGAAGATCCATTCTTTATTTTATTAGATGGAGTAGAAGATCCACATAATTTAGGTTCGATCATGAGAACAGCGGATGCTAGTGGCGCTCACGGAATCATTATTCCTAAACGTCGAGCAGTTGGATTGACAGCCACAGTAGCAAAAGCGTCTACAGGGGCCATTGAACACGTTCCCGTTGCTCGCGTTACGAACTTGGTACAAACAATCAAAGAACTAAAAGAACGCGGTGTGTGGCTTTACGGAACCGATATGGCAGGCGTTGATTACCGTAAATGGGAAACAACCTTACCAATTGCTTTAGTAATTGGCAATGAAGGAAAAGGAATTTCACGCTTAGTTAAAGAACAAATGGACGGTATTGTTACGATTCCAATGGTAGGTCATGTTCAAAGTTTAAATGCAAGTGTTGCAACCAGCCTATTGATGTATGAAGTTTACCGCGGTCGCAATCAAATCTAACTAACAAGGAGGTGCATCACGTATGAAAAAAGAATTAATGATTGTAGATGGTTACAATATGATTGGCGCTTGGCCAGATCTTGTGAAATTGAAAAACCAAGATGAAATGGAAGAAGCCAGAGATCGACTGCTCCATCAATTATCCAATTACCAACGTTACGAAGGTATTGAAATTCAAGTCGTATTTGATGCACAATTTGTTCCTGGAATCCAAACATCCTTTCAAAAATATTTAGTCACAGTTATTTTCACGAAAGAAGGAGAAACTGCGGATAGTTATATTGAACGTATTGTTGAAGAAAAAAACAATCGATTGACCCAAGTAACAGTAGCAACAAGCGATATGGCAGAACAATGGCTTGTCTTTTCTAAAGGCGCGCTTCGAAAATCAGCCAATGAACTTTACCGTGATTTAAAACGCTCTAATCAAGCAATTAAAGCAGACACTGTAAGCTTTCATTCAAAAACAGTGCGACGCAATACTCCATGGGATCCCCAACAACTAACAACGCTAGAAGAGTTGCGTGAAAATCTTTCTAAAAAAGAGTGATTGCTAACGGAACATCATTTTCTATTAATAATATGTAACCGTTCCCTTCTAGTGTTGAATTAAAAGGAGGGGTTCAAATGAATAATAACAAGGAACGAAAAAGTGACGGAGAACTGATTGCAGCAATAAAAAAAGGTCAGACAGAAGAATTCGAGCAATTATTTCTACGTTATTTGCCACTAACAAAAAAGTTAAGCAACATGTACTACTTTAAATACTTAGAAGAAGAGGACTATTTACAAGAAGCGCGAATGGTATTTTTTAAAGCCCTTCAGCAATTTGTGGAAGGTAAGGGTCATACATTTGGAAATTTTTATAAACTTAATTTAAAGCATCATTTATTTAGTTTGATTCGTAAAGAAAATGCTAAAAAAAGAGGAGCAGATCGGCTATCTGATTCTTTAGATGAAATGTTGGAAAATAATCATGCACCCAAGTACATAGCCAACCAAGAAGAGCAAGTGACTGCATACGATAAGATGATGATAAGTGAAAACGTGACAGCTTATTATGACACGTTATCCTCGTTTGAACGGCATGTATTTAATGGCTATCTAGCAAACCTAGAATTAGAAGAGATTGCAAAAAATCTTGATTGTGAGTTGTTAAAAGTACGAAATGCATTAGACCGATGTCGGCAAAAATTACGAAAAAGTTTTGATGGATGATTAAATGGGAATCGCTTAAATTAAATCGTAAATCCTTAGTTAGTAAGGATTTACGATTTTTTTTTAGAAATTTATTTTAATACTGTAAAGTAACTATCAAAATATGATAAAATAGAATTAAATTAACTCAGTTATTTTAACTATCTAGAATAATTCAACAAAATAAGGAGCTACATATGACCAAAATAACCACAAACGAAACAGTCGTTTCCAGTTTATCAAAAGAAATGGTTCAAGCGACTCAAGAAGTGAACTTTTCATTAAAAAAATCCATTTCATACTCAAACAGTCAAGCAGTGACGACGTTGAAATCTTGTCTGTCAGATATGAAAAAAGCAACTCAGGAGTTTCACACAGGAGTTGATACCGACGTTAAAAATCTTAAAAAAATTCATGAAGCTATTAAGAAAACCGATCAAGAATGGGGGTTCGACTAATCATGAATCAACCAAGTAGCCGTCAGCTGAATGAAGCATATTTAGACTCTGAAAGTGAATTACGTCAGTTAAAGAAAACGAATCAAGCCATTGAAACAG